>NZ_JBFRFW010000022.1:0-88853 GCF_052115025.1 Bradyrhizobium sp. 2TAF24
CACATAGGGGCCGCGAGAGCGGAAGCCGGGTCAGGTTTCGGAAAGCACCGGCATATGATGGACGCGCGTAAGTTATTGATAAACCTGCTGTATCGGGCTTCAGCGCAGTCCAGCGAAATGTCGGGCTGGGGTCATCGTCAAACAAAAAACCCGGCCTCTCACGAGACCGGGTTTCCTGAACCTGTGTATCGCCGATCCGGCGGTCAGTGCATCGCGGTGGACGTGACCTGCTGCTGGATCGTCTTGTAGTGGTCGAGGCGCGAGATGGCGCGGTCGAGCGCGTCGCCCGGCTCCTCGTCCTTGAGACCCTCTTCCATGTCGGCGATCTGCTGCGCGAACGCGGCGCGATCGAGCTCCTCGATGGAGGTGGCGGTGTCGGCAAGGACGGTCAGACCCTTCGCGTTCACCTCGGCGAGGCCGCCGAGCACGATGATCTTCTGATGCTTGCCGTTCACGGTGACGGTGAGGATGCCCGGGCGCACGCTCGCCACCAGCGGCGAGTGTCCGGCCAGCACCCCGAAGTCGCCCTCGAGCCCGGGGACGTCGACCTGGTCGACTTCACCCGAGAAGGCGATCTTTTCCGGAGAAACGAGATCGAAGTGGAACGTGGCCATGGCTGATTACGCCGCTTCCGCGAGCTTCTTGCCCTTCTCGACTGCCTCTTCGATGGTGCCGACCATGTAGAAGGCAGCTTCCGGCAGGTGATCGTACTTGCCTTCGCACAGGCCCTTGAAGCCCTTGATGGTGTCGGCGAGCTCGACGAACTTGCCGGGCGAGCCGGTGAACACCTCGGCGACGTGGAACGGCTGCGACAGGAAGCGCTCGATCTTGCGGGCGCGGGCCACCGTCAGCTTGTCCTCTTCGGACAGTTCGTCCATGCCGAGAATGGCGATGATGTCCTGCAGCGACTTGTACTTCTGCAGGATCTGCTGGACCTGGCGCGCGGTGTTGTAGTGCTCGTCACCGACGATCATCGCCGAGAGCATGCGCGAGGTCGAGTCGAGCGGGTCCACCGCCGGGTAGATGCCCTTTTCCGAGATCGCGCGGTTGAGCACGGTCGTCGCGTCCAAGTGGGCGAACGAGGTCGCCGGCGCCGGGTCGGTCAAGTCGTCGGCCGGCACGTAAATCGCCTGCACCGAGGTGATCGAGCCCTTGGTGGTGGTGGTGATGCGCTCCTGCAGCGCGCCCATGTCGGTCGCGAGCGTCGGCTGGTAACCCACCGCCGACGGGATGCGGCCGAGCAGCGCCGACACTTCCGAGCCCGCCTGGGTGAAACGGAAGATGTTGTCGACGAAGAACAGCACGTCCTGACCCTGGTCGCGGAAGTGCTCGGCGACGGTGAGGCCGGTGAGGCCGACGCGGGCGCGGGCGCCCGGCGGTTCGTTCATCTGGCCGTACACCAGCGCGCACTTGGAGCCCTGGCCGCCGCCCTTCTTGTTGACGCCCGATTCGATGAACTCGTGATAGAGGTCGTTGCCTTCGCGGGTACGCTCACCGACGCCGGCGAACACCGAGTAACCACCGTGCGCCTTGGCGACGTTGTTGATCAGCTCCTGGATCAGCACGGTCTTGCCGACGCCGGCGCCGCCGAACAGGCCGATCTTGCCGCCCTTGGCGTAAGGCGCCAGCAGGTCGACGACCTTGATGCCGGTGACGAGAATTTCAGCTTCCGTCGACTGCTCGGTATAGGCCGGAGCCGGCTGGTGAATGGCGCGGACGCCGTCAGCTGCGATCGGACCGCCTTCGTCGACCGGGTCGCCGACGACGTTGATGATGCGGCCGAGGGTCGCTTCACCGACCGGCACCGAGATCGGGTTGCCGGTGTCGGTCACCTCCTGGCCACGCACCAGACCTTCGGTGGTGTCCATCGCGATCGTGCGCACGGTCGATTCGCCGAGATGCTGGGCGACCTCGAGCACCAGGCGCGAGCCGGCGTTCTTGGTTTCGAGCGCATTCAGAATGGCCGGCAGATGGCCTTCGAACTGCACGTCCACGACGGCGCCGATGACCTGGGTGATGCGTCCGAGCTGATTGGCTGGCTGGGCCATGGGAACTTTCTCCTCGAAATCTTGAATTCAACGACCGTCAGCGTGACGGATAATGTCCTGTACGATTGCGTTAGACCGCCTCGGCGCCGGAGATGATCTCGATCAGCTCCTTGGTGATCATGGCCTGACGGGTCCGGTTGTAGACCAGCGTCTGCTTGCGGATCATCTCGCCGGCATTGCGGGTCGCGTTGTCCATTGCGCTCATCTGCGCGCCGTAGAACGAAGCGTTGTTCTCGAGCAGCGCACGGAAGATCTGCACCGCGAGATTGCGCGGCAGCAGGCTGGTGAGAATCTCGTCCTCGGCCGGCTCGTAGTCGTAGACCGCCGACGCAGCACCATCCTTGGCCTTCTCGATGACCAGCGGAATGATCTGCTGGTCGGTCGGGATCTGGGCGATCACCGACTTGAAGCGGGCGTAGAACAGCGTGCAGACGTCGAACTCGCCGGCCTCGAAACGGGCGATCACCCGCTTGGCGATGTCCTCGGCGTTCTTGAAACCGAGCTGGCGCACCGAGCGCAGCTCGATGTTCTCGACGATCTGCTTGTCGAAGTTGCGGCGCAGCTGCTCGTAGCCCTTGCGGCCGACGCAGAAGAACTTCACCGTCTTGCCTTGAGCGATCAGGGCGTTGGCGCGCTCGCGCGCCAGACGCACGATCGAGGAGTTGAACGCGCCCGACAGGCCGCGTTCACCGGTGCACACCAGGAGCAGATGCACGTTGTCCTTGCCGGTGCCGGCAAGGAGCGCCGGGCCGTTGCCAGCTCCGGAGGCGGCGCCCGCGATGTTGGTGATCACTGCATCCATCCGCTCGGCGTAGGGCCGGGCGGCTTCGGCGGCGGTCTGCGCGCGGCGCAGCTTGGACGCCGCGACCATCTGCATCGCCTTGGTGATCTTCTGCGTCGCCTTGGTCGAGGCGATGCGGACGCGCATGTCTTTCAAGCTGGCCATTGCGGCTTAGTCCTCTCGGCGCCTTGCCTGCTTTACGCGAACGTCTTCGCGAAGCCTTCGACGACAGCCTTCAGCTTGCCGGCGACATCATCCGAGAGATCGCGGCTGGTGCGGATGGCATCGAGGATCTCGACATGCTTGCCGCGCAGCAGCGACAGCAGGCCGTCCTCGAACGCGCGGATCTTGGCGAGCGGCAGCGGATCGAGATAGCCGTTGGTGCCGGCCCAGATCACGCACACCTGCTCTTCCATCTTCAGCGGCGAGAACTGCGGCTGCTTGAGGAGTTCGGTGAGGCGCGAACCGCGGTTCAGCAGGCGCTGGGTCGCGGCGTCGAGGTCGGAGCCGAACTGCGCGAACGCCGCCATTTCGCGGTACTGCGCGAGCTCGCCCTTGATCTTGCCGGCGACCTTCTTCATCGCCTTGGTCTGCGCCGACGAACCGACGCGCGACACCGACAGACCGACGTTCACCGCCGGACGGATGCCCTGATAGAACAGGTCGGTTTCGAGGAAGATCTGGCCGTCGGTGATCGAGATCACGTTGGTCGGAATGTAGGCCGACACGTCGTTCGCCTGGGTCTCGATGACCGGCAGAGCGGTCAGCGAACCGGCGCCGAGGTCGTCGTTCATCTTCGCGGCGCGCTCGAGCAGGCGGGAGTGCAGGTAGAACACGTCGCCGGGGTAGGCTTCGCGGCCCGGCGGGCGGCGCAGCAGCAGCGACATCTGGCGGTAGGCGACGGCCTGCTTGGACAAGTCGTCATAGATGATCACGGCGTGCATGCCGTTGTCGCGGAAATACTCGCCCATGGTGCAGCCGGTGAACGGCGCGAGGTACTGCATCGGGGCCGGATCCGACGCGGTCGCGGCGACGACGACGGAGTATTCCAGCGCGCCCTGCTCTTCGAGCACCTTCACGAACTGCGCGACGGTCGAACGCTTCTGGCCGATCGCGACGTAGACGCAATACAGCTTGATCTTCTCGTCCGGCTGCGCGTTGAGCGGCTTCTGGTTGAGAATGGTGTCGAGCGCGATCGCGGTCTTGCCGGTCTGGCGGTCGCCGATGATCAGCTCGCGCTGGCCGCGGCCGACCGGGATCAGCGCATCGATCGCCTTGAGGCCGGTGGCCATCGGCTCGTGCACCGACTTGCGCGGAATGATGCCCGGCGCCTTGACGTCGACGCGCTTGCGCTCGGCGCCCTGGATCGGGCCCTTGCCGTCGATCGGGTTGCCGAGGGCGTCGACGACGCGGCCGAGCAGGCCCTTGCCGACCGGGGTGTCGACGATCGCGCGGGTGCGCTTGACGGTCTGGCCTTCCTTGATCTCGCGGTCGGCGCCGAAGATCACGATGCCGACGTTGTCGGTTTCGAGGTTCAGCGCCATGCCGCGCGTACCGTTCTCGAACTCGACCATTTCACCGGCCTGGACGTTGTCCAGACCATAGACGCGGGCGATGCCGTCACCGACGGAGAGCACCTGACCGACTTCCGAGACCTCGGCCTCCTGGCCGAAATTCTTGATCTGGTCCTTGAGAATTGCGGAGATTTCCGCGGCGCGGATGTCCATCAGCCTGCCTCTTTCATCGCGTGCTTGATCGAATTGAGTTTGGTGCGAAGCGAACTGTCGACCATGCGGCTGCCGAGCTTGACGACAAGCCCGCCGATGATCGAGGGATCCACTTTCACGTTGAGAGCGACGTCCTTGCCGGTCACCGACTTGAGGGCCGTCTTGAGGGCGTCGAGGTTCTTGTCGCTGAGCGGTTCAGCGACGGTGACGTCGGCCGAGACCTCGCCCTTGTAGCGGGCGACCAGCTTGTTGAAGGCGCGGATCACGTCAGCCACGGCGAACAGCCGGCGGTTGGCGGTGAGCACACCGAGGAACTTGGCGGAGAGACCACCGATGCCCGCCTTGGCGAGAACCGCCGAGAGCGCCTTGGCCTGCTCGTCCGCGGTAAAGACCGGACTGCGGACCAGCCGCGCCAGGTCGGCGCTTTCGGTGATCAGCGCGTTGAACTTGTCCAGATCGGCCTTGATGGCGTCGACGGACTTTTCATCGCGCGCGAGGTCGAACAGCGCCGTCGCATAGCGACCGGACACTCCAGAAACCGACGGATCTTCTGTTGCCACGAATAAGCTCTATCTGGCTGTCGAAAGGCCAAGCACAGGGATCGTCGTCTCACGGGGTGACCGGCGATCAAAGTCCTTGGAATTCAAGCGGGACTTCTATTTCCGGGCGACAGGCAAGCGCCGCCGCCGCTAAAAATCGCGGTTTGCTAACATACGCGGCGCGCAGGTGCAACATGACGCGGCGCGCCTCGTGATGGTTTGTCGCGCTGGCGCCGGCCGGGTGAAGCCCTTCGCCCGGCGCGTGAATTTCGCGGGCCGCAATGCACTGCACCGCGACATCCATCTTTCGGCTGAATCGGCCCTGGCGATGTTCGGGCCCGCCCAACCCCAGGTGGGGCGGTCGCCAGACCCATGACCTTGGGGGACCCGGCCACGACCGGCCCCCTTCCCGATCGCGCGCCCCCTTACCGGGACCGCCGTCTTCGGGATCAAACCCGGGCCACGTGTTCCCGCGACCGCGAAAGCGCCCGCGCCGATCCCCGGCACACGGCAAGGGGCATTTCACCCCGCCCGAACCCACACAGCCCCGCGCCCAGATCATGATGCATTGCGGTCGACGCATAACGCGCCGTGATGCAACGAAGCCTCACTGTTCTTGTGAAACTTTAATGAAGTCTTTCTTCTTCAGTATTCGTCCAAAACTGACGGTTAACGATTTCTTAATTTCAAGATTAGTCCAAGTTAAAAATATTATTTCCAGATTTGAACAAAAAACCTCATCGTTTAGGGAACAATTTCCAGCGCCGCGTTTACGCCCCATTGTCGGGTGAACCGTTCCTATGCCTATGGGGTCGCGGGTTATAGCCAGCCATCCTGACGTAATACGCTGCAATACGATCCGAGGGGTAACTTGATGATTCGAAATCTTAACTTCCCGCCGTGGCGGCTTCGCTCAGTCATGACCGCCGCGATGGCCGCGTCAGTGCTTGCCGGCGGCATGTCCGCCGCAGACGCCAAGTCGCGCCGCGACTGGCGTGAGGCCCACGCCTCGATCAGCTCGGGCCACACCTTCTCGGGGATGGCCTCCTACTATGGCAACGAAGCCGGCCGGCGCACCGCCTCGGGCCAGCGCTTCAACCAGAACGCCATGACGGCCGCCCACCGTTCCCTGCCGTTCGGCACCCGTCTCAAGGTGACCCATGCCGGCCGCAGTGTCGTCGTCACCGTCAACGACCGTGGCCCGTTCATCCGTGGCCGGGTCCTGGACCTCTCGACCGGCGCGGCACGCGCGGTCGGCCTGACGGGCCGCGGCGTCGGCCGCGTCGTCGCAGAAGTCCAGTAAGCGCACCAGCGCATCATTCCAGTTCAGTAGCGTAGCGTAGCGTTCAGGGGTACGGGTCTTCCGCGAAGTCCCGAGCGCCTGCCATCGTGGGAGCGATGGCAGGCGTTTTCATGCGCTGATCCTGTCATCCTCACCCATGAGGCCGCTGGACCACAGCTCCACCCTGCCGTGGATCGATCAGGCCGGCGCTTGACCGGCCGTGTCCCTACCTCGCGGCTCGAGTTCGCCAAACAGCTTGAGCGTGCTCCAGAACGCCAGCGCACCCGACAAGCCAAGCAGGCCGCCGGAAAGACAGTCGCTCAAGGGATCGCTGATCGCGGGAAACTGGTCGAAGAGCCACATCATCAGGAACGTGATGATCAGGCCCATCAGAAAGCCACCGAACATCGCAACGATCCAGTGCGTCCAGCGTCTCGCCAGACAGAACAGCGCGACAGGGAGCCCAACGATCACAGCCAATGTCAGCGCCGCAGGAAACCCGACGGCCACACAAAAGCTGACGATCGTCAGCGAATCATATCGCGCCGTCATGAGAGCGTTTGCCGCAAAGATGATGACCGGCACCAGCGCAGCAAGAAACGTGGCGATCCCCCGGATCAGAATGGTGTCGAACCTGCCCCTCACACTCCTTCCCCTGAAACCACCGCGGGACCCGGGCGTCCCGGCGTGAGTTCGCCGGACAGCTTGAGCGTTCCCCAGAACACCAGCGCGCCAAGCACACCGAAGCCGACGACAGCCGCAGCGAACATCGCGTAGCTGTGCCACGCTTGAAGTCCGAAAAAGCCCGCGTAGAACCACACCGTTGGAAACGCCGCGACCGCGCCGATAAGAGCGCCGCCGATGACCGCGGCGATCCAGTGTGTCCAACGCTTCGCGAGGCAAAAGCGCGCGGCCGGTAATCCGAGGACGACGGCAGTCAACAGGGTGAAGGGAAGCACCACTCCCGAATAGAAGAAGAACCTGATCAAGAAGGACGACACCGACATCTCGGGTAGCGGGGCCATGAAGTCTAGCGTCGCGGACAGGACGAAGATCGGCGCCAGCGCCGCCAGGAACGTCGCGCCGGTCCAGATCAGGATGGATTTGATTTTGATTTTCAAGAAACGCTCCCCGCGGATTCGCGCACAGGCTCGGTAGGCCGGCTTCGCGCAACCACGGGTTGATCAGATCACAGAAAGCTCTGCGGGTCGACATCGACCTCGAGCTTGAGGTTGCCTGTCGTCTTCGGCGCCGCGGCCAGCCAGTCGCGGAGATAGCTGGAGAGGTCGTATGCGCGGAGCGACTTCACCAGCAGGCGGAAGCGGTAGCGGCCCTTGATGACCGCGAGCGGCGCCTCGGCGGGTCCCAGCACCTGCACCTGGTCGTCGACCGGCGCCATCGCCGCGAGCCGCCGCGCGAAGCCCTCCGCAGTCGGCCGGTCGCCGGCGGAGATGATGAGGCTGGCGAGGCGGCCGAACGGGGGATAGCCGGTGCGCTCGCGCGATTCGATCTCGTTGTCGTAGAACGCCTCGCGGTCGTTGGCGATCAGCGCCTTGATCACCGGGTGCTCCGGCTGGTGGGTCTGCAAATAGCCGATGCCGCGGCCCTGCTCGCGGCCGGCGCGGCCGATGACCTGGTTGAGCAGCTGGAAGGTGCGCTCGGCAGCGCGCGGATCGCCATTGCCGAGGCCGAGATCGGCATCGATGACGCCGACGAGGTTGAGCCGCGGGAAGTGATGCCCCTTGGCGACGAGCTGGGTGCCGATGATGAGGTCGACGCGGCCCTCGGCGATCTCGGTGAGCTCGGCGCGCATGGTCTCGATCGAGGTGATGAGGTCGCTCGACAGCACCATGCTGCGCGCCTCCGGAAACAGCTGCGCCGCTTCCTCCTGCAGCCGCTCGACGCCCGGCCCGATGGCGGCGAGCGATTCCTCGGCATTGCAGCTCGGGCAGACATGGGGACGCGGCACCGAGAAGCCGCAGTGATGGCAGACGAGACGCTGGCGGAAGCGGTGATCGACCAGCCAGGCGTCGCAGATGTTGCAGGAGAAGCGGTGGCCGCAGGCGCGGCACAGCGTCAGCGGCGCATAGCCGCGGCGATTGAGGAACAACAGCGCCTGCTCGCGCCGCTCGATGGCGTGGCGCACGGCCTCCGCCAGCGGCGGCGAGATGAAGCGGCCGCGCGGCGGCCCGGCGCGCCGCAGGTCGATGGCCTGGATATGCGGCATGTGCTGGCCGCCGAACCGTGACGGCAGCGCGACGCGCTGGTAGCGGCCCTTGCGGGCATTGACCTCGCTCTCGACCGAAGGTGTCGCCGACGCCAGCACCACCGGAATCTTCGCGATATGGCCGCGCACCACCGCCATGTCGCGGGCATGGTAGTGCGCACCGTCGTCCTGCTTGTAGGCCTGCTCGTGCTCCTCATCGATGATGATGAGGCCGAGATCGGCATAGGGCAGGAACAGCGCCGAGCGCGCGCCGATCACCACATGGGCCTCGCCGGAGGCGATCGCCGCCCAGTTGCGGGCGCGGGTGCGCGGCGTCAGCTCCGAATGCCATTCGAGCGGCCGCACGCCGAACCGCGCCGCGAAACGGTCGAGGAACTGGCCGGTGAGCGCGATCTCCGGCATCAGAAGCAGCGCCTGGCGGCCGCGCCGCACCGCCTCCGCCACCGCCTCGAAATACACCTCGGTCTTGCCCGAGCCGGTGACGCCGTCGAGCAGCGCCACCTGAAACGCGCCGTTCGCGACCATGGTCCGCAACGCCTCCGCGCCGGCCTGCTGCTCGGGTGAGAAATCCGGCTGGGCGAACGACGGATCGGGCGCCGGGGGCGGCGGCGGCTTCGGCATCACCTCGACCGCCAGCGTGCCCTCGTCGACAAGGCCATCGACCACGCCGACGCTGACGCCGGCCTCCCTGGCGGCCTCGGACTTGGCGTGCAGCAGGCCGTCGTCGAGCACCGACAGCAACCGCCGGCGCGCCGGGGTGAGGCGCTGCGGCGGGGTGCCGACGAGGCGGACACCGAGCCGCACCCGCTCCGGCCCGAGGTTCTCACCCATCCGCAGCGCCATGCGCATCACCATGCCGCGCGCCGACAGGGTGTAGGTCGAGACCCAGTCGATGAAGGAGCGCAGCTCGCCGCGCAGCGGCGGCACATCGACCTTCTCGGCGACGTCCTTGAGGCGATTGTGCAGGCGCGGCTCGGGATGGGCGTTGTCGGCCCACACCACGCCGAGCACCTCACGCGCGCCGAGCGGCACGCCGACGACGTCGCCGGCCGCCAGCGTCATGCCGGCGGGAATGCGATAGGAATAGGTCTGGTTGAGCGCCACCGGCACCAGGACATCGACAAAGCGGATGGAACTGACGGGGGAAGCCATGAGGGGGCGAATCGGCGGACCTGGGAGGCAATAGACAACCCAATCTAGAATCCTCCGCTGGCCGCGGCCAGCGCCCGGCGCGGTTAACCTGGACTGAACCAACCGCTCCGATGATGCCCCGAGGATCAACGCCCGCCGCGAGGCAGGAGAACCGCCACGTGACCAAGGACACCGCTTCGCCGGAGACCGCCCCCCTGACCTGCGCGGCGCCGGACCTGCTCGGCGAGATGACGCGCTGGCTGTCGCACCTGCGCGCCGAACGGCGGCTGTCGCCCAAGACCCTCGAGGCCTACGCCCGCGACCTGCGCCAGTTTCTGGTCTTCCTCACCGAGCACTGGGGGGACGAACTCACCCTGACGCGCTTCGCCCGGCTCGAGGCCACCGATGTGCGCGCCTTCATGGCCGCTCGGCGTTCCGATGCCATCGCCGGGCGCTCGCTGATGCGGGCGCTCGCCGGTCTGCGCTCGTTCGCGCGCTTCCTGGAGCGTGAAGGCAAGGGCAAGGTCGGTGCGCTGTCGGCGATCCGCGCACCGAAGATCAGCAAGAGCCTGCCCAAACCGCTGCAGATGTCGACGGCACGCCGCATCGTCGACGTCGACCTGCGGGCCGGCGAGGACCGCGAACCCTGGATTCTCGCCCGCGACGCCGCGGTGCTGGGCCTGCTCTATGGCTCGGGCCTGCGCATCTCCGAGGCGCTGGGGCTGAAGAGGCGCGACGTGCCGGCGCCCGGCGCCGGCGATGTGCTGGTGGTGACCGGCAAGGGCAACAAGACTCGCATGGTGCCGGTGCTGCAGAACGTGCTGACCATGATCGCCGACTATGTCGCGGTGTGCCCCTACGCGCTGGCGCCGGCAGGGGCGCTGTTCGTCGGCGCCAAGGGCGGGCCACTCAGCCCGCGCATCATCCAGCTGGCGATGGCGAGCCTGCGCGGCGCCCTTGGCCTGCCCGACAGCGCGACCCCGCATGCGCTGCGCCACTCCTTCGCCACCCACCTGCTCAGCCGCGGCGGCGACCTCAGGGCGATCCAGGAATTGCTCGGTCATGCCTCGCTGTCCACCACCCAGATCTACACCGGCATCGACGCCGAGCGGCTGATGGACGTCTACAAGACCACGCACCCCCGCGCATGACACCGCAATGACTGGCAGCGCCGCGCTTCGGCCGGCCAGCCGCTGACTTGCCTCTTGCGAAGCCCTGCCCGTTCGGTCAAACGTGGGGCGCGGGACGGCACTTGGCAGGAGGGGTTATCATGAGTGCACATGAGAGCATGGAGCACGCGGAGCATGCCGAGCATGCTTCCGGCGAGAACAAGAAGATTGCACTGCTGATCGCGGTGATCGCGCTGTGTCTGGCGCTGTCGGAAACACTCGGCAAGGGCGCGCAGACCGAATCGATCAGCAAGAACGTCGAAGCTTCCAACCTGTGGTCGTTCTTCCAGGCCAAGACCATTCGCCGGACCGCGGTGCAGACCGCAGCCGAGGGGCTGAAGATCACCGCCCCCACCCTGACCGACGAGGCCCAGAAGGCGGCAGCGCAGAAGCAGATCGACGACTGGCAGAAGACCGCGGCGCGCTACCGCTCGGAGCCGGAAACCAACGAAGGCACCGAGCAGCTCGCCGAGCGCGCCAAGCATGCCGAGCACGAGCGCGACACTTCGCTCGCCAAATATCATCACTTCGAGGTGGCTTCCGCCGCCTTCCAGATCGCCATCGTGCTGGCATCCGCCACCATCATCACCGGCATGATCGCGCTGGCCTGGATTTCCGGCCTGCTCGCGCTCGGGGGCATCGCCTTCACCCTGATCGGCGTGTTCGCGCCGCACGCGGTGCACCTGCTCTGACGACGGTCCTCGTCGGCCCGGCCTCAGAGGACTGAGGTCGGCGTCACCTGATTCGTCACCCCTGAGGTGCGAGCGAGCCTCGGATGACGGGGCAGGCACAGCGCCGCAGCCCGGATGAGCGCAGCGGCATCCAGGGTTGATGCGGCGAGATCGTCCCGCACATCTTTGCGCTCAAGCGGGCGACGAACGCCCGCCGAATGGGTGAGTTATTTGGAGACGGTCGCCTGGGCACGGCGGCGCAGCCGCTGCACGAAGCGGGCGAACCGCGACCGCGCGGCGGGGCGCAGCTCGGCAAGCCAGGCGCGGATGTCCCGCAGATGCGGATCCGCCAGACGGTGTGCGACATCGCGCCAGCCGATGACGGTGTCGTAGCCGCGCCGGAACCAGTTCATCTGCAGCAGCTTGTCCCGCGTCACATCGAAGGCAAAGGCGGTGATGGCGGCGCCGATCACCTTGGCCACGCCGAGCACGATCAGCGCCAGCAGCCAGCGGCCGTAAGCGAGCGGCCACAGCGCGATGAGCTCGAGCCCGAAATAGATCGCCGCCGGAATCAGGAACACGACCAGGGTCGCCTGCGGCGACAGATGATCGATCGCCTCGGCGAGACGCACCTTGAGGGCACGCCACGGAATGGCGTCCACAACCCAGCGGATCAGCGGGACCAGGTGGTCCCACAACCATGCTTCAACCAGAAACAGCAGGGCCAGCAGGAACCAGAACGGCTTCAACAGGCGGCGCATGACACTTTCCCCGGCATTGCCCCGGACCGCCGTGTCTGCTGCTGCGATACGAGACCGCAGCATCGACACGACCGCGCCCGGACAGCCCGACCTCACTGCGACACTGCGGCGCAAAGGAGGCAGAGCGGCCCGCGGCACGGGCCGTGACGTTTAGCCGCTACATATGGATGCTGCGCTTGGCGACGCCCAGGGCGGCTTCCTTGATGGCTTCCGAGCGGGTCGGATGGGCGTGGCAGGTCCGCGCCAGATCCTCCGCCGAACCGCCGAATTCCATCAGCACGGCCGCCTCATGGATCATCTCGCCCGCCTCGCGGCCGACGATGTGCACGCCGAGCACGCGATCGGTCTTGGCGTCGGCGAGGATCTTCACCAGGCCTTCGGTGGTCTGGTTGACCTTGGAGCGGCCGTTGGCGGTGAACGGGAATTTGCCGACGGTGTAGGCGACGCCGGCCTGCTTGAGCTCTTCCTCGGTCTTGCCGACCGCGGCGACCTCCGGGGTGGTGTAGACCACCCCCGGGATGACGTCGTAGTTCACATGGCCGGCCTGGCCGGCGATGATCTCGGCCACCGCCACGCCTTCGTCCTCGGCCTTGTGGGCCAGCATCGGCCCGGCGATGACGTCGCCGATGGCGTAGATGCCGGGAACGCTGGTGGCGAGATGCGCGTCGGTCTGCACCCGGCCGCGGTTGTCGAGCGCGACACCCGCTTCCTTGAGGCCGAGGCCCTCGGTGTAGGGCACGCGGCCGACGGCGACCAGCACCACGTCGGTCTCGATGGTTTCCGGACTGCCACCAGCGGCGGCCTCGACCTGCGCCTTCAGCGTCTTGCCCGAGGCGTCGACGCCTGTGACCTTGGCGCCGAGCTTGAAGCTGACGCCCTGCTTCTCGAGGATGCGCTGGAACTGCTTGGCGATCTCGCCGTCCATGCCCGGCAGGATGCGATCGAGGAATTCGACCACCGTCACCTTTGCGCCGAGGCGGCGCCACACCGAGCCGAGCTCGAGGCCGATGACGCCGGCGCCGATCACCAGCAGCTTCTCCGGCACCTTGTCGAGCGACAGCGCGCCGGTCGACGACACCACACGCTTCTCGTCGATCTCGATGCCCTTGAGGCGGGTGACGTCGGAGCCGGTGGCGATGACGATATTCCTGGTGTCGTGGGTCTCGGCCTTGCCGTCGGCGGCCCTGACCTCGACCTTGCCGGCGCCGAGGATGCGGCCGGTGCCGCGCAGCACGTCGATCTTGTTCTTCTTCATCAGGAAATCGACGCCCTTGACGTTGCCGTCGATGCCTTCCTGCTTGAAATTCATCATCGCCGGCAGGTCGAGCTTCGGCTTGCTGACGCCGATGCCCATCTTGGCGAAGGAGTGCTCGGTCTCCTCGAACAGCTCGGAGGCGTGCAGCAGCGCCTTGGACGGCATGCAGCCGACGTTGAGGCAGGTGCCGCCGAGCGTCGGGTTCTTCTCGACGACAGCGACCTTCAGGCCGAGCTGCGCCGCACGGATTGCGCAGACATATCCGCCGGGGCCGGTGCCGATGACAATGAGGTCGTAGCTCGCCATGAGTTCTCCTGTAGCAAGTGATGACGCCGCGGACGCCTAACGCCCGCCGGACACGTCGAGAATTGAACCAGTGACATAGGACGCCTCGTCCGACATCAGCCAGACGATGGCGCTCGCAACTTCATCGGCAGTGCCGACCCGCCGCATCGGCACGCTGGAGCTCAGCCGATGCGCGCGCTCGGGATCACCGCCGCTGCCGTGAATCTCGGTATCGATCAGGCCCGGGCGCACGCCCGTGACCCGGATGCCCTCGGCGGCGACCTCGTCGGCAAGGCCGCGCGTAAATGTGTCGATGGCGCCTTTCGACGCCGCGTAGTCGACATAGGTGTTGGCGGAGCCGAGCCGCGCCGCCGCCGACGACAGGTTGACGATGACGCCGCCCTGCCCGCCGTGCCGCGTCGACATCCGCCGCACCGCCTCGCGGGCGCACAGCAGGCTGCCGACCACATTGACGGTCATGATGTGCTGGATGCGCTCGGCGCTCATGTCGTCGAGACGCGCCGTAACGCCGACCACGCCGGCATTGTTGACCAGCGCCCCGAGCGGGCCGAAGCCGTCGGCGGCCCTGAACAGGGCAACGATGTCGGCTTCATGCGCAACGTCGCAGCGCACCGCGATCGCCGCGCCCTTGCCTGCCTCGATCTCGGCGACCACCGCGCCGGCGGCCGCCGCGTTGGTGGCGTAGGCGATGCAGACCCGCCAGCCGCGCCGCGCCGCGGCGAGTGCAGTGGCGCGACCGATGCCGCGGCTCCCGCCGGTGATGATCGCGACACGGTCCATCACCTCGCCTCCCCTAGCTCGCGCGCTGCAGGGCGATCCGCACGCCGAGCGCGATCAGCACCAGACCCGTGACGCGATCGATCCAGTGTCCCATGCGCTCGAACGCCGCGCGCACGCCGCGCGTGGTCAGGAACACCGCGACGAAGCTGAACCACAGCGCCAGGAACACGGCGAGCGTCGCACCGTAGGCGAACTGGGTCGCAATCGGCGTGTCGTGGGAGACAATGGTGGCGAACAGCGACATGAAGAACAGCGTCGCCTTGGGATTGAGCAGGTTGGAGAGGAAGCCGACGCCGTAGGACGTCGCCGCATGTCGTCGCCCCTGCGCCGGCGCGGATGCCGATAGCGCCTCACCGCCGCCCGTCAGGCGGCGGCGCGCCATCAGCGAGCGCGACCCGATATAGATCAGGTAGGCCGCGCCGCACCATTTCACGATGGTGAAGAGCACGATCGACTGGGCGATGATCAGGCCCACGCCCGCTACCGTGTAGGCGACGTGGACCATGATCGCCGAGCTCACTCCCAGCGCCGACAGGATCCCGGCCCGTCGCCCGAAGCTGACGCTCTCGCGCAGCACACAGGCGAAGTCCGCGCCCGGCACGATCGCGGCCAGCACGAACACGCCGAACAGGGTCAGGAACTCCGGCGACAGGAGCATCACATCACAGGTCCATGACGAGGCGCGCCGGATCCTCCAGGCTCTCCTTGATGCGCACCAGGAAGGTCACCGCCTCCTTGCCGTCGATCACGCGGTGATCATAGGACAGCGCCAGATACATCATCGGCCGGATCTCGATCTTGCCGCCGATCACGACCGGCCGCTCCTGGATCTTGTGCATGCCGAGAATGCCGGACTGCGGCGCGTTGAGGATCGGCGTCGACATCAGCGAGCCATAGACGCCGCCGTTGGAGATGGTGAAGGTGCCGCCCTGCATCTCCTCGATCTTGAGCTGACCGTCGCGCGCGCGGCGACCGAATTCAGCGATCGACTTCTCGATCTCGGCGAGCGACTTGTGATCGCAGTCCCGCACCACCGGCACGACGAGACCCTTGTCGGTGCCGACGGCGACGCCGATGTGGTAGTAGTTCTTGTAGATCAGGTCGGTGCCGTCGATCTCGGCGTTGACGGCGGGCACGTCCTTGAGCGCCTGCACCACGGCGCGGGCGAAGAAGCCCATGAAGCCGAGCTTGGTGCCGTGCTTCTTCTCGAACAGGTCCTTGTACTGCGAGCGCAGCTTCATCAACTCGCTCATGTCGACCTCGTTGAAGGTCGTCAGCATCGCGGCGGTGTTCTGCACGTCCTTGAGCCGGCGCGCGATGGTCTGGCGCAGGCGGGTCATCTTGACGCGCTCTTCGCGCGCGGCGTCGTCGGCCGGCGACGGCGCGCGCACCTGGACGGCGGCGGCCGGCTGGCTGACCGGCGTCGGCGCGGACGCGGCGCGCTCGATCGCGGCGAGCATGTCACCCTTGGTGACGCGGCCGTCCTTGCCCGAGCCCGGCACGGTCGAGGCATCGACGCCGCTCTCGGCCGAGAGCTTGCGCACCGAGGGCGCGAGCGGCGCGTCAACCGGCGGCGCCTTCGGCGCGGCCGGAGCCGGAGCGGCGGCGGCCGGCGCGGGCGCCGCCTTGGCGGGGGCAGCAGCGGCCGCTGCCGGCTTGGCGCTGGCGGCGCCATCGGAGATCTGGCCGAGCAGCGCGCCGACGGCGACGGTTTCGCCGTCCTTGGCGACGATCTCGCCGAGCGTGCCGGCGGCCGGCGCCGGCACCTCGATGGTCACCTTGTCGGTTTCCAGTTCCACCAACGGCTCGTCGACGGCGACGGCCTCGCCCGGCTTCTTGAACCAGCGGCCAATGGTCGCCTCGGTGACGGATTCGCCGAGCGTCGGAACACGGATTTCAGTCATGGTGTTTTCCCTTTTGCGCGGCGTCCGGATGGGCCCGGGGCCGGCGTCTCAAATCTGAAGGCGGGCGAAGCCCTGGCAACCAGGACCTCGAATTCCAGGAATTGAACGTCGCAGTGCCGTCAGCGGCGCCGCGCGGCGGGAGGGACTCTCGCCGCGCGGACTGCCGCACAACCTTCTGCCTCAACCCAGCGCGTCGTCGAGGAACGCCTTGAGCTGCGCCAGATGCTTCGACATCAGACCGGTGGCGGTCGCGGCCGACGCAGCGCGGCCGACATAACGCGGGCGGCGGTTCGGCGCGTTGATCTGGTTCAGCACCCACTCGAGATAGGACTCGATGAAATGCCAGCCGCCCATGTTGCGCGGCTCTTCCTGGCACCACACCACCTCGGCCTTCTTGAAGCGGCCGAGCTCCTGCACCAGCGTCTTCATCGGCACCGGATAGAGCTGCTCGACGCGGAGGATGTAGACGTCGTTGACGCCGCGCTTCTCGCGTTCCTCGTAGAGGTCGTAATAGACCTTGCCGCTGCACAGGATGACGCGGCGGATCTGGTCGTCGCCGACCAGCTTGAGGTCGCCGCCCTTCTCCGCATCGTCGTGCAGCACGCGGTGGAACGAGGTGCCCGCGGCGAGCTCGGCGAGCGTCGACACCGCCCGCTTGTGGCGCAGCAGCGACTTCGGCGTCATCAGGATCAGCGGCTTGCGGATCTCGCGCTTCAGCTGCCGGCGCAGGATGTGGAAGTAGTTCGCCGGCGTGGTGCAGTTGGCGACCTGCATGTTGTCCTCGGCGCACATCTGCAGGTAGCGCTCAAGGCGGGCGGAGGAGTGCTCCGGACCCTGGCCCTCATAGCCGTGCGGCAGCAGGCAGACGAGGCCCGACATGCGCAGCCACTTGCGCTCGCCCGAGGAGATGAACTGGTCGAACACCACCTGCGCGCCGTTGGCGAAATCGCCGAACTGCGCCTCCCACATGGTCAGCGCGTTGGGCTCGGCCAGCGAGTAGCCGTACTCGAAGCCGAGCACCGCCTCTTCCGACAGCAACGAGTTGATGACCTCGTAGTGGCCCTGCTTCTCGGACAGATGATTGAACGGCGTGTAGCGGCTCTCGTCCTCCTGATCGAACAGCACCGAGTGGCGCTGCGAGAAGGTGCCGCGCTCGCTGTCCTGGCCGGACAGACGGACGTGGTGACCTTCCTCCATCAGGGTGCAGAACGCCAGCGCTTCGGCGGTCGCCCAGTCGATGCCCTGGCCGCCATCGATGGCCTTGAGGCGGTTCTCGAGGAAACGCTGCACGGTGCGGTGGACACGGAAACCGTCCGGCACCCTGGTGATCTTGCGGCCGATGTCCTTGAGCTTGTCGGCCTCGACGCCGGTGACGCCGCGGCGCGGATCCTCGTCGAGGTCGGCGACCTTGAAGCCGGCCCACTTGCCGTCGAGCCAGTCGGCCTTGTTCGGCTTGTAGCCGGAGCCGGCCTCGAGCTCGGCATCGAGCCGGGCGCGCCAGTCGGCCTTGGCCTTCTCGACCTCGCCCTCGGTGATCACGCCGTCAGCGACCAGGCGCTTGGCATAGATTTCCAGCGTAGTCTGGTGCGAGCCGATCTTCTTGTACATCACCGGCTGGGTGAACGCGGGCTCGTCGCCCTCGTTGTGGCCGTGACGACGATAGCAGAACATGTCGATCACGACCGGCTTGTGGAACTTCTGCCGGAATTCGATCGCGACCTTGGCGGCGAACACCACCGCTTCCGGATCATCGCCGTTCACATGGAAGATCGGCGCGTCGATCATCTTCGCCACGTCCGACGGATACGGCGAGGAGCGCGAGTAGCGCGGATAGGTGGTGAAGCCGATCTGGTTGTTGACGATGAAGTGCAGTGAACCGCCGGTGCGGTAGCCCTTGAGGTCGGACAGGCCGAAGCATTCGGCGACCACGCCCTGGCCGGCGAACGCGGCGTCGCCGTGCATCAGGAGCGGCAGCACCGAGGTGCGCTGGTCCGGCGGATCGCCCTGCTGGTCCTGCTTGGCGCGCACCTTGCCGAGCACCACCGGATCGACGATCTCGAGATGCGACGGGTTGGCGGTCAGCGACAGGTGAACCTTGTTGTTGTCGAACTCGCGGTCGGACGAGGCGCCGAGGTGATACTTGACGTCGCCGGAGCCTTCGACCTCGTCCGGATTGGCCGAGCCGCCCTTGAACTCATGGAACAGCGCGCGATGCGGCTTGGCCATGACCTGGGTGAGGACATTGAGGCGGCCGCGGTGCGGCATGCCGAGCACGATCTCCTTCACGCCGAGATTGCCGCCGCGCTTGATGATCTGCTCGAGCGCGGGGATCAGCGATTCGCCACCATCGAGGCCGAAGCGCTTGGTGCCGGTGAACTTGAGGTCGCAGAACTTCTCGAAGCCTTCCGCCTCGATGAGCTTCATGAGGATGGCGCGACGGCCCTCGCGGGTGAAGCTGATCTCCTTGTCCGGCCCCTCGATCCGCTCCTGGATCCAGGCCTTCTGCTGCGGATTGGAAATGTGCATGAACTCGACGCCGAGCGTCTGGCAGTAGGTGCGCTCGCAGATCGCGACGATCTGGCGCAGCGTGCCGAACTCGAGGCCGAGCACGTGGTCGAGGAAGATCTTACGGTCGTAATCGGCGTCGGTGAAGCCGTAGGAGCGCGGATCGAGCTCCTCATGGTCCTTCGGCGCTTCGATGCCGAGCGGATCGAGATTGGCGTAGAAGTGACCGCGCATGCGGTAGGCGCGGATCAGCATCAGGGCGCGGATCGAATCGCGCGTCGCCTGCTGGACGTCGGCGGCGCTCAGCTCCGCGCCCTTGGCCTGCGCCTTCGCCTGCAGCTTGCCGCCGATCGCCTTTTCGGCCTGGGTCCAGTTGCCGTCGAGCGCCGAGGTCAGCTCGTCCGCAGGGGTCACCGGCCAGTTGGCCTTCTCCCAGGACGGCCCCTGGGCGTTCTTGGCGACGTCCGCCGGCTGATCCTTCAGGCTCTTGAAGAATTCCTGCCACTCGACGTCGACGGACGCGGGGTCCTTCTCATAGCGGCCGTAGATTTCGTCGATGTAGGCGGCGTTGCCGCCGTAGAGGAAGGAGGTAAGAGCGAAAGCGGCATTCGCGTCCTGGCGAGACATGATGCGTCCTGATTTTATTGTATCGCGCGGAAAAATAGTCGGATGAGCCCGGCGGGACCGCGCAGGCTGATGAAGCATCCTTTACCCTATTTGGGGCGAATGTACGCGCCTAAAAGAACGAAGATCTGATTTGAAATTCATCTTTTTAAGTCGCGCATGCTGGATTCCAAGCGCCTGACAGGCCGCGTATTTTCCAGCTGTTGCAGACCAGCAGGGCTGATGACCTGCCCAACAAAAAGGCCCCGGACGGTTGCCGGGGCCTCATGTCTCGTTGGCGCGCCTTTTGCCGCAGGCGCGGGCTTACTTGCGGAGCAGCTCCGCCAGGGTGTGGCCGAGGCGGGCCGGCGACGGCGACACCACGATCCCGGCCGCTTCCATGGCCGAAATCTTGGATTCGGCATCGCCCTTGCCGCCGGAGATGATGGCGCCGGCGTGGCCCATGCGGCGACCGGGAGGAGCGGTACGGCCGGCGATGAAGCCGACCATCGGCTTCTTGCGGCCGCGCTTGGCCTCGTCCTTGAGGAACTGGGCGGCGTCCTCCTCGGCCGAACCGCCGATCTCGCCGATCATCACGATCGACGTGGTCTTCGGGTCGGCCAGGAACATCTCCAGCACATCGATGAACTCGGTGCCCTTGACCGGGTCGCCGCCGATGCCGACCGCCGTGGTCTGGCCGAGGCCTTCCTGGGAGGTCTGGAACACCGCTTCATAGGTCAGCGTGCCGGAGCGCGACACGATACCGACGCTGCCCGGCTTGAAGATGTTGGCCGGCATGATGCCGATCTTGCTCTCGCCGGCGGTGACGACGCCCGGGCAATTCGGCCCGATCAGGCGCGATTTCGACCCCGACAGCGACCGCTTCACCCGCACCATGTCGAGCACCGGAATGCCCTCGGTGATGCAGACGATGAGCGGGATCTCGGCGGCGATCGCCTCGCAGATCGCGTCCGCCGCGCCCGGCGGCGGAACATAGATCACGCTGGCATCGGCGCCGGTCTTCTCGCGGGCTTCCGCGACGGTGTCGAACACCGGCAGGCCGAGGTGGACGGAGCCGCCCTTGCCCGGTGAGGTGCCGCCGACCAGCTTAGTGCCGTAAGCCAGCGCGCCTTCGGAGTGGAAGGTGCCGTTCTTGCCGGTGAAGCCCTGGGTGATGACCTTGGTGTTCTTGTCGATCAGGACGGACATCGGCTCACTTCCCCTTCACGGCGTTCACGATCTTCTGCGCGGCATCGTCGAGGTCGTCCGCCGGCAGCACGTTGAGGCCGGACTCGCGGATGATCTTCTTGCCTTCCTCGACATTGGTGCCTTCGAGGCGCACCACCAGCGGCACGGTCAGGCCGACCGACTTCACCGCGGTCAGCACGCCGCGCGCGATGACGTCGCACTTCATGATGCCGCCGAAGATGTTGACCAGGATGCCCTTCACGTTCGGATCGGCCGTGATGATCTTGAACGCCGCGGTGACCTTCTCCTCCGAGGCGCCGCCGCCGACGTCGAGGAAGTTGGCCGGGCTCTCGCCGTAGAGCTTGATGATGTCGAGGGTGGCCATCGCCAGGCCCGCGCCGTTGACCATGCAGCCGATGGTGCCTTCGAGCGCGATATAGGCGAGGTCGTACTTCGACGCTTCGATCTCCTTGGCGTCCTCTTCCGTGGTGTCGCGCAGCGCGACCACGTCGGCATGGCGATAGAGCGCGTTGGAGTCGAACGACACCTTGGCGTCGAGGCAGCGCAGCTGACCCTGCTTGGTGATGATCAGCGGGTTGATCTCGAGCATCGCCATGTCCTTGGCGACGAACGCGGTGTAGAGCTGCGCGATCAGCTGCTCGGCCTGCTTGGCGAGATCGCCTTTCAGTCCCAGCGCCTGCGCCGCGGTGCGGCCGTGATGCGGCATCACGCCGGTGGCCGGATCGACCGAGAAGGTGATGATCTTCTCAGGGGTCTTGTGCGCGACCTCCTCGATGTCCATGCCGCCTTCGGTCGAGACCACGAACGAAATCTCCGAGGTCTCACGGTCGACCAGCGCCGAGAGATAGAGCTCCTTCTCGATGTCGGAGCCGTCCTCGATGTAGAGGCGGTTGACCTGCTTGCCGTGCGGGCCGGTCTGGATGGTGACCAGCGTGTTGCCCAGCATCTGCTGCGCGAAGGCCTTGACCTCGTCGATCGACTTGGCGAGGCGGACGCCGCCCTTGTCGCCGGCGCTCGCTTCCTTGAACTTGCCCTTGCCGCGGCCGCCGGCGTGGATCTGGCTCTTCACCACCCACAACGGGCCGCCGAGCTCCTTGGCGGCAGCCTCGGCCTCGGACGCGCTGAAGATCGGCACGCCGCGCGACACCGGCACGCCGAACTCCTTCAGCAACGCTTTTGCCTGATACTCATGAATATTCATCGATTGCCCCTGAAGACATTAAACCCGCATGAGTGACGAACCAGACGGCTTACTTGCCGAGCAGGTCCGGAGCGATCTTCTTGCAGGCGTCGACGAGACCCTGCACGGCAGCGACCGACTTGTCGAACGCCTCGCGGTCCTTGCCGGCGAGCTCGATCTCGACGATGCGCTCGACGCCCTTGGCGCCGATCACCACCGGCACGCCGACATACATGTCCTTGACGCCGTATTCACCGGCGAGATGGGCGGCGCAGGGCAGCACGCGCTTCTTGTCGCGCAGGTAGCTCTCGGCCATCGCGATCGCCGACGACGCCGGCGCGTAGAACGCCGAGCCGGTCTTCAGCAGGTTGACGATCTCGGCGCCGCCGTTGCGGGTGCGGTCGATGATCTCGTCGAGGCGGGCCTGCGAGGTCCAGCCCATCTTGACGAGGTCCGGCAGCGGAATGCCGGCGACGGTGGAGTAGCGCGCCAGCGGCACCATGGTGTCGCCGTGGCCGCCGAGCACGAACGCGGTGACGTCCTCGACCGAGACGTTGAACTCATCGGCGAGGAAGTAGCGGAAGCGCGCCGAGTCGAGCACGCCGGCCATGCCGACGACCTTCTTCGCCGGCAGGCCCGAGGCCTTCTGCAGCGCCCACACCATGGCGTCGAGCGGGTTGGTGATGCAGATCACGAACGCCTCGGGGGCATACTTCTTGATGCCGGCGCCGACCTGTTCCATCACCTTGAGGTTGATGCTGAGGAGGTCGTCGCGGCTCATGCCGGGCTTGCGCGGCACGCCGGCGGTGACGATCACGACGTCGGCACCCGCGATTGCTTCATAGGAGTTGGCGCCGGTGAGCGAGGCATCGAAGCCGTCAACCGGCGAGGACTGCGCGATGTCCAGCGCCTTGCCCTGCGGCACGCCCTCCGCGATGTCGAACAGCACCACATCGCCCAGCTCCTTGAGGCCGACGAGGTGCGCGAGCGTTCCACCGATCTGACCGGAGCCAATCAAAGCAATCTTGTTGCGTGCCATGGGAGTCTGTCCTTTGAACCCAGTGGGAGGAGAAGGGAGGAAAATCCTGGAAGGCTGTTAGCTCTTTCGCCGCACCCGTTCAAGTCGGTGGCGGCCCAATAATACGGCTCGACGGCGCCCTGCCCGGAAAATGGACACGCGGCGTGCCCCCGTCGGCGCTGGCATATCAGGTTTCGACCAGCCCGGTGCTGGTGCCGCTGGCGGTCGAATCCTTCCGCCCGTGCGCCAGCGCCAGATAGGATTCCGAGCCCATTTCGATCAGCCGCGAGGACGTTCGCTTGAACTCGTTGGCTTCGACCCCTTCGGTGGCGAGATAGAGCGACACCGGATCGGCGTCGGCCGAGGCGACCAGCTTCACCGCATTGTCATAGAGCGTATCGATCAGGGTGATGAAACGCTTGGCTGCATTGCGCTGGGCAAAGTCCATCACCGGCACGTGATCCAGCACCAGGGTGTGATAGTCGTGCGCGAGCCGCAGATAGTCGGACGCCGCAAGCGGCTGCTCGCACAGCTGCGCGAACGAGAACCGCGCGACGCCGTGCGCGGACCGCGGCACATGCAGCACCCGGCCCTTGATCATGAGATCCTTCGGCGCGCCCTTGGCGCCGCCGGTCAGCTTGAGAAAGGCGCTGTCGAGCGCGGCATCGGCGGCACCATCCGCCGGCACCAGCCACATCCTGGCTCCCGCGAGCTTCTCGAGCCGGAAGTCGGTGCGCGCATCGAGCCGCAGTACCGACATATGCTGCTGGATCTGCGCGATGAACGGCAGGAACAGCGCGCGGTTGAGGCCGCCCTTGTAGAGATCTTCCGGCGCGACGTTGGACGTCGCCACCACCACGGTGCCGAGCGCGAACAGCCGCTCGAACAGCCGGCCGAGAATCATCGCGTCGGCGATGTCGGTGACATGGAATTCGTCGAAGCACAAAAGCCACGCTTCCTCGAAGATGGTCTGCGCGGTGAGCCGCACCGGATCGGCGTCGGCGATCTCGCCGCGCGCAATCTTCTGGCGAAAGCCGTAGATGCGCTCGTGCACATCGGCCATGAACTCGTGGAAGTGCGCGCGGCGTTTATGCGCCACCGGGCTCGCATGGAAGAACAGGTCCATCAGCATGGTCTTGCCGCGGCCGACCTCGCCATGGACGTAGAGGCCGCGCGGCGCATCGCCGTTCCTGCCGTTCTTCTTGTCGCCGCCGAACAGCCGGCCGAGGAAACCGTTCTTGTGGACGGGCTTGTAGCCGTCGAGCCGCATGTCGAGCGCGGTATAGGCCTCGACCGCTTCCGCCTGTGCGGGATCCGGCTCGATCTCGCCGGCAGCGATCAGCGACCGGTACTGATCTCGAAAGGGAGGGGAGGGAGCGGCAGCCATGGGCAGAGGGCAGAATCCGAAACGAGGCGACGGGAATGCGAACGATCATGCCCAAACCAGCGAGCACGCTCATTGCAGCCGGAGGAAGCGGCTTCTTACCGCCAAACAATTGAAGAAAATGCAAGAGGCTGCCACGCGCGCCTACCGTGCCGACATCTGTTCCAGGCCGGCTTCCGGCAAAAAATATGATTGGAAACAGGGAGATAGCGCCCTGCCCTGGAGACCGCGGCGGAACCGGCGCCCGCTCTATGCGCTCAACGCATAGGAATCCTCGACCACATAGGGCCCGCCGCCGACCGACGAGCGTGACGAGAACAGCACGAAGCGGGAGGCGGTGAACACCCGGCTCGGGAAGTAGCCGCGCACCGAGAGATAGTCCGCGACATCCCGGTTGGAGGCGTCGCGCAGCCGCGCCAGCGTGACATGTGGCGTGAACTTGCGCCCCTCCGGATCGAGGCCCATGCGCTGCATCAGCCGCTCGAGTTCGGCCTGCAGCTCCATCAGCGGTCGGCACGGCACCACCGAGGCGACCACCGCGCGCGGTTTCTTGCCGCCGAAGCTCGACAGCCCCTGCACCGTCACATCGAACGGCCTGCGGTTGACGCGGAACAGCGTCAAGGCGATCTCGTTGGCGGCAAGGCCATCGATATCGCCGATGAAGCGCAGGGTGACGTGATAGTTTTCGGGGTCGATCCAGCGGGCTCCGGGGAGGCCGCCGCGCAGGTCGGAGAGGGACCTGCCAATGTCAGGGGGGATTTCCAGTCCGGCGAAAAGACGCGGCATCTCAGAAGTCCTCGATGCAGAGGCCGACAGCGAATCACTGACATCCAATTAGTAACCCAGCCGGATGACAGTGCGAAGAGGCGGCGTTTTCTCGCGCGCGACGATGCAGGTTGTGTGGCCTGGACAAGCGATCGCGAACGCCTGGTTGCGCCGGCATCCGGCGCATCCGAGCAGCGGATCATGGCGCGCTGCGCGCCGTGTTCCTGCCCTGGTTCCCGACAACTCCCCGCGATCGAAACGCGCGCGCCTCTGCGCTTCAGCTCTTGGCCGCAGCGACCTTGCCGAGGAAGGCCTGCACTGTCGGCAGGATGCGCTCGACAATGACATCGACGCCCTCGGCCGTCGGATGCAGCCCGTCCGGCTGGGTCAGCTTGGCGTTGCCCGCAACGCCATCGAGAAAGAACGGATACAGCGGCACGTCGTGCGCCTTCGCAAGCTCGGGGTAGATCGGATCGAACTTCGCGACATAGTCCGGGCCGTAGTTGCGCGGTGCATACATGCCGCACAGCATCACCGCGATGCCCCGCGCCTTGAGCCGCGTGATGATCTCGTCGAGCGCTGCACGGGTGACCGCAGGATCGATGCCGCGCAGGGCGTCGTTGGCGCCGAGCTCGACCATCACCGCCTGGGTGCCGTCCGGGATCGACCAGTCGAGCCGATCACGGCCCCCGGACGAGGTGTCGCCGGACACCCCGGCATTGATCGCCTCGACCTCTATCCCTTTGTCTTTCAAAGCTTTCTGAAGACGAACAGGGAATGCCGCGGAGGCCGGCAGGCCATAGCCGGCGGTCAGCGAATCACCCAGCACCACGAGCCTGAGCGGTTTTGCCGCGCCCGGCGCCGCGGCCTGCGGCAGCGCCGGCCCCGCCATTGCCATCAAAGCTCCCAACGCCGCTGCCATCACGGCTGCGAGAAAGCTGCGCCGCGGCCCCTCGACCACGCGGCAAAAACGCCCATATGACGGATTCATGGACAGTCTCATCGCACCCTCGCCGCTCCTTCCGGACACCATTTCCATCACCAACGTCAACCTCTCGCTCGGCGAGGGCGCCGCGCGGGTGCATATCCTCAAAGGCGTCAGCCTGCGCATCGGCGCGGGCGAGGCCGTCGGCCTGATCGGCGCGTCGGGCTCCGGCAAGTCCACGCTGCTCATGGTCATGGCCGGATTGGAACGGCCCGATGATGGCGAAGTGGTGGTCAACGGCGTGTCTTTC
This sequence comes from Bradyrhizobium sp. 2TAF24, assembly GCF_052115025.1. Lineage (NCBI taxonomy): Bacteria > Pseudomonadati > Pseudomonadota > Alphaproteobacteria > Hyphomicrobiales > Nitrobacteraceae > Bradyrhizobium > Bradyrhizobium sp. 2TAF24. The sequence continues at coordinate 26,481 of NZ_JBFRFW010000022.1, forward strand.
AATGGGCTCGACGAGGACGGGCTGGCGCGCTTCCGCGGCCGCCAGATCGGCATCGTGTTCCAGTCGTTCCACCTGATCCCGACGATGACCGCGCTGGAGAATGTCGCGGTGCCGCTCGAGCTTGCCGGCCGCACCGATGCCACGGACCGCGCCGCGCGCGAGCTCGCCGCGGTCGGCCTCGGCGAACGGCTGCACCACTATCCCGCGCAGCTCTCCGGCGGCGAGCAGCAGCGCGTGGCGCTGGCCCGCGCGCTCGCGCCCGATCCGGCCATTCTGGTCGCCGACGAACCGACCGGCAATCTCGACGAGACCACCGGCGCGCAGATCGTCGACATGCTGTTCGCCAAGCATCGCGAGCGCGGCATGACGCTGGTGCTGGTGACCCACGACGCCACCCTAGCGCGGCGCTGCGACCGCGTGGTGCGGCTGCGCTCGGGCCACGCCGAGGACGCCGTCATGGGCCGCCACCGCAGCGAGACGGCGCCCGCATCATGACCCTCGCCCTCGACCGCACCGCGGCCACGGCGCCGCCCCGTCCCTGGATCGGCCCGCTGGCGCTGCGCTATGCGCTGCGCGAGCTGCGCGGCGGCCTCAGCGGCTTCTATGTCTTCATCGCCTGCATCGCGCTCGGCGTGATGGCGATCGCCGGTGTCGGCTCGGTGGCGGCGAGCCTGGCCGATGGCCTCGCCCGTGAAGGCCGCACACTGCTCGGCGGTGACGTCGCGTTCGCGCTGATCCAGCGCGAGGCGACGCCCCAGGAACGCACCTTCCTCGACACCCACGGCCGCGTTTCGGTGGCGGCGACGCTGCGCGGCATGGTGCGTGCGCAGAGCGGCGAACTCGCCCTCGTCGAACTCAAGGCGGTCGACGGCAACTATCCGATGCTGGGGCACCCGACGCTGTCGCCGGCCATGCCGATCGCCGACGCGCTTGCCGCGCGGGATGGCGTCTATGGCGCCGCCGCCGACCCTACCCTGCTGGCCCGCCTCGACCTCAAGGTCGGCGACCGCGTCAGCATCGCGGGCGCGAATTTCATCATCACCACCGCGATCGACGCCGAGCCGGACAAGCTCGCCGGCGGCGTCGGCTTCGGGCCGCGCTTCCTGATCGGCGTCGACGGCCTGCGCGCCACCGGCCTGCTGCAGCCCGGCAGCCTGGTGCGCTGGACCTACCGCATGAAGCTGCCGGAGGCCGGCAGCGACGACCGCGCGGCCGAGGCGCTGATCGCGGACGCCCGCGCCGCGCTGCCGGAGGCCGGCTGGGACATCCGCTCGCGCGCCAACGCCTCGCCGCAGCTCGAACGCTCGATCGGCCGCTTCACCCAATTCCTCACGCTGGTCGGCCTCGCCGCGCTGCTGGTCGGCGGTGTCGGCGTCGCCAATGCGGTGAAGAGCCACATCGACCGCCGCCGCGATTCCATCGCGACGCTGAAATCGCTGGGCGCGCCCGGCCGCGACGTGTTCGCGATCTACCTGATGCAGGTGGTGGTGCTGGCGGTGATCGGCTCGCTGATCGGCCTCGCCGTCGGCGCGGCGCTGCCATTCGTCATCGCCCACGGCTTCGGCCGGCTGTTGCCGCTGCCGATCGAGCCGTCGCTGCATCTCGGCGAGCTCGCCCTGTCGCTGCTCTACGGGCTGTTGACTGCGCTCGCTTTCGGCCTGTGGCCACTCGCCACCGTGCACGACGTCCCGGTGGCGCGGCTGTTCCGCGACACCACGGCGAGCGAGTGGCGCTGGCCGCGCCGGCGCTACCTGCTGCTGATGACCGTCATCGTCGCACTGCTGGTCGCCATCGCGATCGGGCTCGCCTACGACAAGCTGGTGGCCGCGGTTTTCGTGGCCGCGTCCGTGGTGGTGTTCGTGCTGCTGCGACTGGTCGCGGGCCTCGTGATGCTGATCGCGCGCAGCCTGCCGCGCCCGCGCACGACCATGCTGCGGCTCGCCATCGGCAACATCCACCGTGTCGGCGCACTGACGCCGTCGGTGGTGCTCTCCCTCGGCCTCGGGCTGACCGTGCTGGTGACCATTGCCCAGATCGACGGCAATCTGCGCCGCCAGTTCCTGGCTGCCCTGCCGGACCACGCGCCGTCGTTCTTCTTCGTCGACATTCCCGCACCGGAGGCCGGCCGCTTCGGCGACTTCCTGCAGTCCGTCGCGCCCGGCGCCCATGTCGAGCGGGTGCCGATGCTGCGTGGACGCATCACCGCCGCCAATGGCGTCAAGGCCGAGGACCTCAAGCCCACCAGCAAGGCCGAATGGGTGCTGCAGAGCGACCGCGGCCTCACCTACACCAACGAGGTGCCGCAAGGCTCCACGGTGGTGGAGGGCAGCTGGTGGACGAGCGACTACAACGGCCCGCCGCTGGTCTCGATGGAAAAGAAGATCGCCGACGGCCTCGGCCTCAAGCTCGGCGACACCGTGACCGTGAACGTATTGGGCCGCGACATCACCGCGACCATCAGCAACCTGCGCGACGTCGACTGGCAGAGTCTCGGCATCAACTTCGTCCTCGTGTTCACGCCGAAGACCTTCGCCGGCGCGCCGCACACCCATCTCGCCACCCTGTCGGAGCCGCATCCCAGCGCCGCCGGCGACGCCGCGATCATCAAGGCGGTCGCCGCGAAGTATCCGATGGTCACCAGCGTGCGCGTGCGCGACGCGCTGCGCACCGTCGGCGACGTGGTGGAGAACCTCGCGCTGGCGATTCGCGGCGCCAGCGGCATCACCCTGGTCGCCGCGGTGCTGGTGCTGGGCGGAGCGCTCGCGGCCGGCCATCGCCACCGCGTCTATGACGCGGTGATCCTGAAGACGCTGGGCGCCACGCGGGCACGCCTGATCGGCGCCTACGCACTCGAATATCTGCTGATCGGCCTTGCCACCGCGGTGTTCGGGGTGATCGCGGGCTCGGTCGCGGCCTGGCTGATCGTCACCCGCCTGATGACGCTAAGCTTCACCTGGCAGGCCGGCAGCGCCGCCCTGGTGGTGCTGGCGGCGCTGGCGGTGACCGTCGGCCTCGGGCTGCTCGGCACACTGTCGGCGCTCAACCAGAAGCCGGCGCCGGTGCTGCGCAACCTGTAGCCGTCACACCAACCTGACGCCAAGCTGACAAGTTCACGGCGCGCGCGTCAGGCCGTTCTTCGCCAGCCACGCCTCGATCACGCCGGCGACCTCGGCGTTGTTCCTGTCCATCATCATCATGTGCGAGTTGCCCTTGATGCCGATGGCCGGCAGGTCGACGACATCGACATGGCCGCCGGCGCCGCGGATCGCCTCCGCGAAGGCGACACCGCTCGCACGGATCTTCGGCCAGCGCGCGTCCTCGGCGATGAAGTCGCCATAGATCATCAGGGTGGGAATGCCCTTCAGCGCATCCACCTTCGCCGGATCGCCGACACCGGCGGGCTCGACCGCGACCAGGGCTTTCACCTTGCCGGGCCGCGCCTGGGCCGCCTTGAAGCCGAACTGGCCGGCCTGGCTGTGAAACAGGATCACACAGGGACACACCCGGTCGATCTCGGCGAGATAGGCCGCGAGCGTCGCGTCGTCGGTGGTGGTCCAGCGCGGCACGATCTGCTTGACGAAATTCTCATAACCGTCGTTCGGAAACTGGCTGCCAGGCAGCAGCCGTCGCCTGGCCGGATCCGGATCGTAGCTGTCCGGTCCGTCGCCGATGCGGAAGCGCGTGAACGGGTTGCTGGTGGTCAGGAACAGCGGCTCGCCCTTGAAGATGTCGGGATACTGCGCCCAGCTTGCGCGCCCGCGCTCCACCGCGTCCGAGACGTAGACGCCCCAGCCCTTGCGCACGAACATGTTCAGCCAGCCCTCCCGGCCGTCCGGCGTGGTCTCGAAATTGACCCCGGTCATGCCGCCGCCATGCCAGAACAGGATCGGCACCGTGCCGACCTCGCGCGCCGGCAGGAAGTACTGCACGTACATCTGCTCGACCTGGTAGGTGCCGTTGGGGTCGAACCGCGCTGGCACGCCGCCGGGGGTCAACGCCATCTCCTTCACCGGCTTGCCGGTCAGCTCCACCAGGCGGCCGCCGACATGAAACGAGCCCATTGCCCGCAGCGTGATCGGCTCCTCGGCCCGCGCTGAGCTGGCCGCCAACATCGCCGCGAACGCCATCGCGGCGGTGAGATGTCCTCGCAACACGTGATCCTCCCCCTTGCCCCTTTGTCCCGGCCAATCGCATCGGCCGTTGTCGCAAATCTGCCGGCTTGGCAGGCCGGCCGCAATGCCGAGTTGCACGTGGGACTAATTCACGGTTTGCATGGGGGCCGGCGGCGCGGCCGCATCGCCGCGTTCAGGTTCTGCCGGCGGGTTCGAACGGCGTGCCGACGACAATTTGAAGCAGCCGAGTGCGGTATCGCGGTCGGCTTTTCCGCGGTTTCGCGACATTCAGCCGCGCATGGAAGGTTGCGCCAGATGTATTATTTTCCCACATATCCGATGGGACAGATGCCGGGCCGACCGACCGTTTTGCTAACGCAAAATTAATATCACCGGACGACTGCATCTGGGATACATTTCGCCCCGGCAGCCCTGACCCAGTGTGCGCCGGACAACAACGAGGTTTCGACCATGTCGGACTTGGACCGTAACTATGCTTCGCCGTTCGGCCGGGCCGCCGGGCGGGCAGATGCCGTGGCCGTCGACGCTGGCCTGCGCGCATACATGCTGAAGATCTACAACTACATGGCGATCGGCCTGGCCATCACCGGCCTTGCCGCGCTCGGCGTGTACATGGCGGCCGTGACCACAGACGCCGGCGCCGCCGCCGGCCGTGTCGGCAACGCGATGCTGACGTCGTTCGGTGTCGCGATGTTCGTCAGCCCGCTGAAGTGGCTGTTCATCCTCGCCCCGCTGGTGATGGTGTTCGTCATCTCCTTCGGCATCCAGCGGCTGAAGCCGGCAACGGCCCAGATGCTGTTCTGGGCGTTCTCGGCGCTGATGGGCCTGTCGCTGTCGTCGATCTTCCTGGTGTACACCCACACCTCGATCGTGCGCGTGTTCTTCATCACCGCCGCCTCGTTCGGTGCGCTGAGCCTGTACGGCTACACCACCAAGCGTGACATGTCGGGCATGGGCTCGTTCCTGATGATGGGCCTGTTCGGCATCATCATCGCCAGCCTGGTGAACCTGTTCATCGCCTCATCGGCGCTGCAGTTCGTGGTGTCGGTGATCGGCGTGCTGGTGTTCGCCGGCCTCACCGCCTGGGACACCCAGCGCCTGAAGAACGAGTACATCTACGGCTACGCCAGCGCCGGCGGCGATGTCGCGGAGCGGGCGGCGATCACCGGAGCGCTGTCGCTGTACCTGAACTTCATCAACCTGTTCACGCTGCTGCTGCAGCTGCTCGGACAGCGCGACTGATCCGGACACGACTGGAATCGGAAAATTCCTCGGACACACAAAGCCCCGGCCTCAGCGCCGGGGCTTTTCTTTTGAGCGCCGGCGATTCACAGTAGCCGCATGTCCGATGTCCTGATCCGGCCGGCCGCCGCGGCCGACCTTCCCGCCATCACGGCGATCTATGATCACGCGGTCCGCACCGGCACCGCGACCTTCGAGCTCACCCCGCCCGATCTCGCCGACATGACCACCCGCTTCGGCAACCTGACCGGCGCGGGCTTTCCCTATGTCGTCGCGATCGCAGACGGGCAGGTGATGGGCTACGCCTATGCGGGCCCCTACCGGCCGCGGCCGGCCTATCGCTTCACGGTCGAGAACTCGGTGTACCTGCCGCCGGAGGCGCGGCGCCGCGGCATCGGACTGAAGCTGCTCACCGCGCTGATCGAGACGTCGGCCGAGCGCGGCTTCCGCCAGATGATCGCGGTGATCGGCGATTCGGCCAACGCCGCCTCGATCGGCGTTCACACGCGCGCCGGCTTCGAGATGGTCGGCGTCCATCGCAATGTCGGCTTCAAGTTCGGCCGCTGGCTGGACACCGTGATGATGCAGCGGGAACTCGGCCCCGGCGCCAGCACCGCGCCATAACCGCGCGTATCGTCAGACCAGCGACAACCTGCGGTCGATCACCAGCAGCACGCGATCGAGCTCGTGCCCGCGGCGCAGGATCTGCCCGCCCTGGGCGACGACGCTGTAGGCACCCTGGCGGCGCGCCAGCTTGGGATCTTTCACGATGCGGTAGATCGGAACCTCCGATGCGCGCCGGAAGATCGAGAACACCGCACAGTCTTTCAGAAAATCGATTGCATAGTCGCGCCACTCACCTTCGGCGACCATGCGCCCGTACAGGTTGAGAATGCGATTGAGCTCCAGGCGATTGAACGTGACCCGGCTTTGAGACGGGACGGATGCGGCTGTGCGCTCCGTCCCGCGGCTCTCGCCAGGCTCGGTATCCCCCGCGATCAGGTCCATGCTGCGCTCTCCTGTCATCCGTTCGACATGATCGGTCCGGCCGCGCTGCTCTGCAAGCCCTTCGCATCACAACATCGCCAGCGCTGCGGCAAGGCGTCGCCACCGATCGCCGGATCGGTGAAACATCCTTTCATCACCGGGAGTTAGTCGCTCACTTGCGTGCACTCACGGCGATGTCAGCTAAATCATGAAAGCGCCCAATTTCGGTCAAGCCGATGCCGCTGTGACTGGCGATAAGAAGATACTGCGTTGGCCCGGTTCCTTCGGCACCGGATTCCTCAGCCCCCAGCCCCCCGGGGTCGTCGGAGCCGGGCCTATTCGCAGGACCTTGAAAGGTGAACTTCGGGCCAACGCGAGTTGGCCTTTTTTGTTTTCAGCTTGTTGTTTTTCGCATTGCCTGCGTTGACGCGGCATGCGCCCGCGCCGATCGGCGGGGCCCGCTCTTCATCTCATCTCGCTCTTCATCTCATCACGACTGACGTCATCGCCGCCACGACGCGTCACACGCTGCGATGCTCGTGCACCACAGCCGCTGTGTCCGACGCTGTTCGATGATCGACGTGAACGCACGGTGCGCGGCAACACGCCCGGCGAGGTCAGTGCAGCGCCGTATAGGCGGCGCCGAGCATCAGGCCCGGTTTCTCGCGGCTGCCGTCCTGGACATACACCACCGCGGCGTCGACGCCGTCGCCCTTGATGTTTTCCAGCGGCACGGTCCAGCTGCCGGGCTTGCCGGTCCAGTCGCCGACCTTCAGCCAGTTGCGCACGACGTTGTAGTAGGTGACCTCCTGGCCGCGGTTCTCGCCACGCCCGATCCGGATCGGCACCGAGCGCGAGATCGCGCAGACCCACACCTCACCGCGCTCCGCTGCGCTGTTGCCGGCGGAGACCGAGACATTGAGCTGCTTGTCGGCCTGCTTGATCGACACCGGCACTGACATCACGCCGCCTTCGGCGCGGGTGCGTGTCGCCGCGTCCTCGATGCCGGAGCGATCGCTGCCGAGCACATGCATCGCGCCGTTCACCACCACCTGCGGCGTGTAGACCTCACGGTCGCCGCGCATGTGGGAATAGGCCTTTTGCTTCGCGGAGAAGCGCGAGTTGGCCAGCGTGTCCTTCCAGCCGAGATAGTCCCAGTAGTCGATCGGCATGCTGATCGCGATAATCGACGGGTCCTTGGCGAGCTCACCCAGCACCTTGTCCGCCGCCGGGCATGACGAACAGCCCTGCGAGGTGAACAGTTCGACGACCGCGCGGGGGTCGGCCTGCGCCCGCGCGCCGAACAGGATGGCGAGGCAGACGCCGAACAGCGCCGACAAGCGCAGCGACGCGAGATCCTGCAGCGGCAATTTGCGGTCTTCGACGGTGATGATGCCCATCCGAACGTCAGACGCGGGGAGCGCCTTCTCCACCAATGTCCCTGCCCCCCTCAAAAAGAAGGCGGCTTTTTCATAAGCCGCCTTCCATTCACCTGCCACTCACTTCGCGGTGAGGGCGTCTTGAGCCGATCAGGCCGCGAGCTGCCGGATCACGTACTGGAGGATGCCGCCGTTACGGAAGTATTCCAGCTCGTCCAGGGTATCGATGCGGCACAGCAGCGGCACGCGCTTGACCGCGCCGCCAGCCGAGACGATCTCCGCCTCCAGCGTCTGGCGCGGCTTGAGGTCGCCCTGCAGGCCGCGAATCGTGACCTGCTCGTCGCCCTTCAGACCGATCGACTGCCAGGAGGTGCCGTCCTCGAAGGTCAGCGGCAGGATGCCCATGCCGACGAGGTTCGAGCGGTGGATGCGCTCGAAGCTCTGGCAGACCACGGCGCGGACGCCGAGCAGACGGGTGCCCTTGGCCGCCCAGTCGCGCGACGAGCCGTTGCCGTACTCGGCGCCGGCGAACACCACCAGCGGCACCTTCTCTTCCTGGTACTTCATGGCCGCGTCGTAGATCGTCATCTGCTCGCCGTCCGGCCAGTGCTTGGTCAGACCGCCTTCCGGGATGTTGCCGTCGGCGCCCTTCAGCATCTGGTTCTTGATGCGGATGTTGGCGAAGGTGCCGCGCATCATCACCTCGTGATTGCCGCGGCGGGTGCCGTACTGGTTGAAGTCGGCAGGGCGCACCTGGTGCTCGGACAGGTACTTGCCGGCCGGCGACGTCAGCTTGATCGAGCCCGCCGGCGAGATGTGGTCGGTGGTGATCTTGTCGCCGAAGATCGCGAGGATGCGGGCATCGACGATGTCGGTGACCGGCTCCGGCTCCTGCTTCATGCCTTCGAAGTAAGGCGGGTTCTGCACGTAGGTCGAGCTCATGTTCCAGCGATAGGTCTCGCTGGCCGTGGTCTTGATCTTGCGCCAGTTGGTGTCGCCCTTGAACACGTCGGCATACTTCTTCTTGAAGATCTTCGACGTGACGAACTTCTTGATGAAGGCGTTGATCTCCTTCGTCGTCGGCCAGATGTCCTTGAGGTAGACGGGCTTGCCGTCCTTGCCGGTACCGATCGGCTCCTTGGTGAGGTCCTTGGTCACCGTGCCGGCGAGCGCGTAGGCAACGACCAGCGGCGGCGACGCCAGGTAATTCGCCTGCACGTCCGGCGACACGCGGCCTTCGAAGTTGCGGTTGCCCGACAGCACGGCGGCGGCGACGATGCCGTTGTCGTTGATCGACTTCGAGATGTCTTCCGGCAGCGGGCCCGAGTTGCCGATGCAGGTGGTGCAGCCGAAGCCGACGAGGTTGAAGCCGACCTTGTCGAGATCCTTCTGCAGGCCCGAATTGGCGAGATACTCGGCGACCACCTGGCTGCCCGGGGCGAGCGAGGTCTTGACCCACGGCTTGGCCTTGAGGCCCTTCGCGAAGGCGTTGCGGGCGAGCAGGCCCGCGCCGATCAGCACGCTCGGGTTGGAGGTGTTGGTGCAGGAGGTGATCGCGGCGATCACGACGTCGCCGTGGCCGAGGTCGTCCTTGCGGCCTTCGACGGCGTAGCGGTTGGCGGCGTCGTCGGCCTTCTTGTACTCGCCCGCCATCGCGTTGGCGAAGCCTTCGGCGACCGCCGGCAGCGCGACACGGCCCTCGGGGCGCTTGGGACCGGCGAGCGACGGCACGACGTCGCCAAGGTCGAGCACCAGCGTCTCGGTGAACACCGGATCCGGCGTCTTGGCGGTGCGGAACAGGCCCTGCGCCTTGGCGTACTTGTCGACCAGCGCGACACGCGGCGCGGCGCGGCCGGAGATCTTCAGGTAATCGATCGTTTCCTTGTCGACCGGGAAGAAGCCGCAGGTCGCGCCGTATTCCGGCGCCATGTTGCCGATGGTGGCCTTGTCGGCGACCGAGAGATGGTCGAGGCCCGGGCCGAAGAACTCGACGAACTTGCCGACCACGCCCTTCTTGCGCAGCATCTGCGTGACGGTGAGCACGAGGTCGGTGGCGGTGACGCCTTCCTTCAGCTCACCCTTGAGCTTGAAGCCGATGACTTCCGGCAGCAGCATCGACAGCGGCTGACCGAGCATCGCGGCTTCCGCCTCGATGCCGCCGACGCCCCAGCCGAGCACGGCGAGGCCGTTGACCATGGTGGTGTGCGAATCGGTGCCGACCAGCGTGTCCGGATAGGCGACCTCGAAGGTGCCGGTCTTGCGGCCGACAGTCATCTTCTGCTTCTTGGTCCAGACGGTCTGGGCGAGGTATTCGAGGTTGACCTGGTGGCAGATGCCGGTGCCCGGAGGCACGACGGAGAAGTTCGAGAACGCGCTCTGGCCCCACTTCAGGAACTCGTAGCGCTCCTGATTCTGCTTGTACTCTTCGGCGACATTCTTGCCGAAGGCGGCGTTGTTGCCGAAGAAGTTGACGATCACCGAGTGGTCGATGACGAGGTCGACGGGAACCAGCGGGTTGATCTTCTCGGCGTCGCCGCCGAGCGACTGCATCGCGTTGCGCATCGCCGCGAGATCGACCACCGCCGGCACGCCGGTGAAGTCCTGCATCAGCACACGCGCCGGGCGGAAGGCGACTTCATGCTCGAGCTTGCGCTTCTTGAGCCACTTCGCCACCGCGAGGATGTCTTCCTTCTTGACCGAGCGGCCGTCCTCGTTCCGCAGCAGGTTCTCCAGCAGCACCTTCATCGAGAACGGCAGCCGCGAAATACCCTTGAGACCATTTTTTTCCGCGGTCGGCAGGCTGTAATAGACATACGTCTTGGCGCCGACCTTGAGGGTCTTCCGGCATTTGAAGCTGTCAAGCGAACTCATGTGAGGCAATCCTGATTGGGACGTGGGAAGGACACCCGTGGGGTAGTCTCGGGGGCAGTCTGAGGTATCTTGATACCCTAGCATGCGGGGGGATCGGAGGACACAAAAAGCCTCCCACCAGCACAACTCAAGGCACCGTCGACCCCGGTTTATAATGTTTTTAAAGTAGTCGCCAAGACTAATACGAATGCGTTTGCCATACGAACCAGATATGGCTCGCCGCTGTTTCTGGTCCTCCGCTGCCCGCAATGTCGAAGTCCAATCCCATCGGCGCATCGTCGTCAGCGGTACGGCCGCTGCGGCGCGTCGGCCCGCAGCTCGAAACCGATACCCTTTTGCCGGCATCCTGCTTAGAAAGGCGGCGATGAGCATCACGCGTCTTTCCGGCACCGGCCTGACCTGCATTCGCGGCGGGCGCGAGGTGTTTGCCGGGCTGGATTTCGAGGTGACCGCAGGAGAAGCGCTCGCGGTCACCGGCCACAACGGTGCCGGCAAGTCGTCGCTGCTGCGCCTGATCGCCGGGCTACTGCCGGCCGCGCAGGGGCGAATCGCCATCGAGGGCAATCCTGCGACCGATCTCTCGCTGGCCGAGCAGATCCACTATCTCGGCCACCGCGATGCGCTCAAACCGACCCTGACCGTGCAGGAAAACCTCGCCTTCTGGCTGGATTTCCTCGGCGGCGAACGCAACACGCTCGATGCCAGCCTCGCCACCGCCGGCCTTGCCCATATCGCCCGGCTGCCGGCCGCGACCCTGTCGGCAGGGCAGCGGCGGCGGCTGTCGATGGCCCGCCTGATCGCGGTCAAACGACCGGTGTGGCTGCTGGACGAGCCGACCTCGGCGCTCGACGCCGATGGCCAGGCGCTGATCGCACGGCTGATGTCCGGCCATCTGACGCAGGGCGGCCTCGTCATCGCCGCCACCCACGGCCCGCTCGGCATCACCGCGCGCGAACAGCGAATCGGCCGCGCCGCATGATTGCACTGATCCGCCGCGACCTTCGCATGGCCCTGCGCGCCGGTGGCGGCGCGCTGACCGGCGTGCTGTTCTTTCTCGCCGTGGTGGTGCTGATCCCGTTCGCGCTCGGCCCCGACCTGGCGCTGCTGCGCCGCCTCGGCCCGGCGATCCTGTGGCTCGGCGCGCTGCTGGCCAGCCTTCTGACCCTCGACCGCCTGTTCACCGCCGATCATGAGGACGGCTCGCTCGACCTCATCCTGATGGGGCGCCAGCCGCTGGAACTGGCGTGCCTTGCGAAGGCGATCGCGCACTGGATCGCCGCCGGCGTGCCGCTGATCGTCGCCTCCCCGGTGCTCGGCCTGCTGCTCAACCTCGACCTGGCGGCCACCGGCGCGGTGGCGCTGACGCTGCTGATCGGCACGCCGGCGCTGACCCTGACGGGCATGATCGGTGCCGCCCTCGCGGTGAGCCTGCGCCGCGGCGGCCTGCTGCTCGCGGTGCTGGTGCTGCCGTTGTCGATCCCGGTGCTGATTTTCGGCGTCGCCGCCTCCAGCGCTGTTGCCACCCCCGGGGCGGAGTTCGGCGCGCCGCTGTCGATCCTCGCCGCGCTGTCGCTGGTCGGCCTCGTGGTCGGGCCGGTCGCCGCGGCCGCCTCGCTGCGCCAGGGATTGGATTGAGGGCTGGACTTAAGAGCAGGACTTAAGACCCTATCCTGCGTTGTTCATTGACGGGGCACAACCTTGTGCCGCAAAAACACCCGACTGTGCCTGCACCAGAGCCTCTCCGGTCCGTGCCGGACCGCCCGCCGAACGCCCGCAGAGACCACGATACGATGACCGATTCCGCTGTCCGCCGCCCCACGGCCGCCACTTGCGGCTGCTGCCTCAGCCGCCGCCAGATGCTGGCGGGCGGCGCGGCGTTCGCGGCGAGCGCCGTCGGCCTGCACCATGCCGCCCGCGCGCAGACCGCGACAGTGCCGTTCCGCATCGACGTGCACCATCACCTGACGCCGCCGGACTACGTCACCGCCATCACCGGCAAGGCGCATCTGCCGGTGCCGGCTGCAAACTGGTCGCTCGCCAAATCACTCGACGACATGGACGCCGCCGGCGTGCAGACCGCGGTGCTGTCGATCTCCACGCCCGGCCTGTGGTTCGGCGATGCCGCTGCCGCCGCCAGGCTGGCGCGCGGCTGCAACGACTACATGGCGCGGCTGATCGCCGACAATCCCGGCCGCTTCGGTTCGTTCGCGGCACTGCCGCTGCCCAATGCCGACGCCACGCTCGGCGAGATCGCCTACGCCCTCGACACGCTGAAGGCCGACGGCGTCTCGGTGTTCACCAGCTATGACGGCAAATGGCTTGGCGATGCGCTGTTCGTGCCGGTGTTCGACGAGCTCAACCGCCGCAAGGCCGTGGTCTCGGTGCATCCGAACACCACCGCCTGCTGCGGCAACCTCATTCCCTACATCCCTGACAGCGTGATCGAATACGGCACCGACACCACGCGCACCATCGCCAGCCTGATCTTCTCCGGCGCCGCGGAGCGCTGGCCGGACATCCGGTTCATCTTTTCCCATGCCGGCGGCGCGATGCCGTTCCTGATCGAGCGCTTCGAGGTGCTGGCGCGGATGCCGCAGGCCGCCAAGATGCTGCCGGGCGGCGTGCGGGCGCCGCTGCAGCGCTTCTTCTACGACACTGCGCAGTCGTCCAATCCCGCGGCGATGGGCGCCCTGCGCCAGCTGGTCGAGCCGACGCAGATCCTGTTCGGAACCGATTTTCCGTATCGCACCAGCCTCGAGCATGTCACCGGCCTCGCCGGCTGCAAGGTGCTGGCGCCAGACCTGCGCCGGATCGAGCGCGACAATGCGCTCGGCCTGTTGCCGCGGTTGCGCGGATGATGGATCGCGTTTCGCTTCGGAAGCACCGCGGCGCATCCCGTCCACCCAAATCCGTCACCGCAACGTCATTGCGCCGCGCCTGACATTGCCGGCCGTTCTGCTATAAGGCCGCCCATGGCTCTGATCGATCTCGCGAACCCCACTCGTTTCCTGGCGCTGGCCGGGCGAGCGCTGCCATGGCTGGCCGCCGCCACCGTGATCCTGCTGCTGGTCGGCCTGCAGCAGTCCTACGTGGCGCCCGACGACTACCAGCAGGGCGCGACCGTCAAGATCATGTTCATCCATGTGCCCAATGCCTGGCTGTCGATGTTCGTGTGGGGCGTGATGAGCGTCGCCTCCCTCGGCACGCTGGTGTGGCGCCATCCGCTCGCCGACGTCGCCGCCAAGGCCGCCGCGCCGCTCGGCGCCGCGTTCACCTTCCTCGCCCTCGTCACCGGCTCGCTGTGGGGCCGGCCGATGTGGGGCACCTACTGGGAATGGGACGCCCGGCTGACCTCGGTGCTGATCCTGTTCCTGATGTATCTCGGCCTGATGGCGCTGTGGCATGCGGTGGAGGATCCCTCCCGCGCCGGCCGCGCCGCCGCGGTGCTGACGCTGGTCGGCGCCGTCAACCTGCCGATCATCAAGTTCTCGGTCGACTGGTGGAACACGCTGCACCAGGGCGCCTCGGTGCTGCGGATGGGCGGTTCGACCCTCGATCCTGCGTTCCTGCGGCCGCTGCTGATCATGGCGGTGGCGTTCACGCTGCTGTTCGTCACACTGCACATCGCGGCGATGCGCAACGAGATCCTGCGGCGACGGGTCCGCACCCTGCAGATGCTGCAGGCCAGCCAGCAGCCCGTGTGAGCGCCGCCATGCTCGGCCCCTATGCCACCTTCATTGTCGGATCCTACGCGGTCGCCGCCCTGGTGGTGCTGGCACTGATCGTCTGGGTGATGGCCGACCACCGCCGCCAGCAGGCGACCCTGCGCGACCTCGAGGCGAGCGGCGTGACGCGGCGCTCGGGACGCGAGGCGGCATGACCACGGCCCCGCCGCAAAGCCCGACCCCTTCCGCGCGCCGACGCTCCTGGCTGGTCGCCGCGCCGCTGGTGGTGTTCGCGGGCCTTGCCGCGATCTTCTGGTTCCGCCTCGGCTCCGGCGATCCCTCGCGCATTCCCTCCGCCCTGATCGGCCGTCCCGCGCCGCAGACCGCACTGGCGCCGCTGGAGGGCCTGACCGATGGCGGCACGGCGGTGCCCGGCCTCGATCCCGCCGCGCTCAAGGGCCGGGTCAGCCTGGTCAACGTCTGGGCGTCGTGGTGCGTGCCCTGCCATGACGAAGCGCCGCTGCTGCTCGCGCTCGGCAAGGACAAGACGCTGCAGGCCAAGGGCCTGCAGGTGATCGGCATCAACTACAAGGACGCGCCCGACAACGCGCGGCGCTTCCTCGGCCGCTACGGCAATCCGTTCAACCGCGTCGGCGTCGATCCCAACGGCCGCGCCTCGATCGAATGGGGCGTCTACGGCGTCCCCGAAACCTTCGTGGTCGGCCGCGACGGCCGCATCGCCTACAAGCTGGTCGGCCCGATCACCCCCGAGAACATCGACGGCGTCCTGAAAGCCGAGATTCTCAAGGCCATCGGTGCGGGAGCCTAAGCCTGCGATAGCTGTGCGCTCACCGCGTCAGCCGATGGCCTGATTCCGCGCCATGCGGCGCACCAGCGCAATCGCTGCGAACGTCAGTCCCGCACCGGCCAGGACATCGGCAAGATGATGGCCTCCGACAGGCAGCGTCGACACGATCATCGTTCCGTTCAGCAGCAAGACTGGGATCATGAGCCAGCGCGTCTCGCGCAGCGCATAGACGGTCATGACGCCGAGCATGGTGTGGAACGAGGGGAAGCTGACCACGCCTTGAAGCGCGGAGAGATCGATCACCGAAAGTGATCCGTCGCGCAGCATCGCGAACGTGCGAGCAAAAGGCCACATCTCCCCCGACGCGGCGAAATTCCCGAACAGCTGCGGCGCAGGATCGTAATATGCGAAAGCACCCGCCGCCGGCGACAGGCAGGTGCCGATGCACAGTCCGACCGCGCTGAGGCTGAGAACGGCGAGCAATTCCGCAATACGCTCGCCGCGCCGGGTCAAAGCCAACCAGACGATCACCAGCTTGGCGACCTCACCGATCGTTTCATAGACCCTGACCAGCGCTGTCGCGAGCACCGGGCTGGCGTTCGTCAGATCCAGAAAGCGCGGCCAGTCGAAGCCGAGGGCACGGTCGATGCGGGCCAGCACGGCATCCTGCAGCGGCAGGTCTGCCGCCGTCGCGAGGTAACTCAGAGACACGCCAGCCGTCAGCAGCGCGCCGATCGGCAGCGCCGTCCGCCACATCAGCTCCGTTGCCGCCAGCGCACGGCGCAGCACGACGGCCGGACGCCGCGCGTCGCCGCTGACACGGCTGAATGCGATCGTGAAAAAAGCTCCGGCAAGCACGCAGCCGCCGATGCCCTGCAGGAGACTGATCCAGTTTGATGGCGCGAAGGAGAGCCTGGAGTTCGGCAGCCATGCCGCATCGGCGACAATGCATCCCACGACGCAGCACCAGACGATCGCCATGTGACGCTGCGCAGCCGCGCCACAGTCGCTGAACATCAGCCAGCGGCCGACGACATCGCGCAGGCCGGAGGAATCGGAGGTGCCCCCTTTGTCGGCCGCCGCCCTGGCACGCTCTGCGACATCAAAGACCGAAGACATGGCGCGACCTGAAGCTGCGATCCCAGCCCGCAGGAGATAGGGCGCATTCCTAAACATGCTTTTAAGGGCGAGCCCGCTTTCGACCGGGAAGCCGTGAGGTCCGGCCACGCCGGCGACATCCCGCGGACCATCGCGCAGGTCGGGAACGAGGCCCCGCAATATCCGGAAATGCGCGCTAAGCTCCTAAAATATTTCGCACATTTATCTGCGGTTCATCTGGCGGCCACGGCGCCGCCCCAAAGCGGCGTTTCGCTACGGGTGTCGGCGCCATCGTGGCGGCGGCACTTCGGGCGAAGCACTCAGCAAACCCTTCGCCCTCTTTTCTGGTCCTCTGGAGGGACAACTCTGATGCGTCGTTTCACGCTTGCAGCAATCACCGCCCTCGGTCTGATCGCGGCCTCGCCGCTGATGGCCCAGACCGCGGCTCCCGCCACCGGCACGTCGAAAATGGCGCCTGCGCCCGCACCGGCCCCCGCAAGCAAGATGGCTCCGGCGGCAGCGGCCAAGACCGACCTGCTGGACATCAACGCGGCGACCGCCGATGAACTCGATGCCCTGCCCGGCATCGGCAAGGCCTACTCGGCCGCGATCATCAAGGGCCGGCCCTACAAGGGCAAGGACGAGCTGGTGCAGAAGAACATTCTGCCCCAGAAGACCTATGACGGCATCAAGGACAAGATCATCGCCAAGCAGAAGAGCTGATGACCGACAGGGATGGCGTCGCAGCAGCGCGCCACGCCCGTGAACGTCAATGCCCGGCGGTCACCACCGCCGGGCCAGCCGTTTGTCGCGCCTCGCTCGTCGCCGTGGCGCTATCCGTCATGACGGTTTCAGTCGGCGCCAGTGCCGGCGCGTTCGCCAGCACAGGCGCCGCGTCGCCGGCGGGTGGTGCAGCGGGCGGCCTGAACGGATCGACCAGCAGATGGAAGAAGCCGCGCCGGGCCATGTCGCCGGCACCGAACACCGCGGCCCGCGGCCGCTCCGACACGTACAGCGTGCCGAACAGCCAGTCCCAGACCACGAGCAGCGCACTGAAATTGCGATCATAAGCGTCGCGCTCGTTGGCGTGATGCCAGTGATGGAAGCGCGGATCGACGACGATCCGCCGCAGCGGGCCGAACCCCCAGCTGACATTGGCGTGGCTCAGCATCGCCTGCACGCCGTGCACGGCCTTGGCGGCCGCGATCGCCTCCAGGGGCAGGCCGACAACCAGCAGCGGCACCGAGGTGAAGATGCCGGTGATGGTCAGGTCGACCGGATGGAAGCGATAAGCCACCATCCAGTTCATCTCCTCGGCGCTGTGATGCACCTCATGGAAGCGCCACAGCAGCGGGGTGTGCATCAGGCGGTGGCTGACATAGATGCCGAAATCCGCCAGCACGACGCACGCGACCACCTGCAGCCAGAACGGCCACGCCGCCACCGGCGTACTGAACCCGGCCGGCACCACGGCATCGACGGCGAGATAGACCAGCCCCGCAACGGCGCCGCCGAGCAGTGCGGTGACGGTCAGGTTGAACAGCAGCAGCAGGATGTTCTGGCGGCGCTCGCGGCTGAACAGCACCAGCGGATAGGCGCAGAACAGGTATTCGGCCGGCGTGAAGACCACGGCCCAGAGCAGCGGCTGGAGATAGGCAGTGATCGACATCGGCCGGGCCTCCGGGGCGCGCAGCCGAAGGGGCGCGCCAGCGCCCGCGTCGGGCAGGCGCGGCGGCAGATTGCCCCGGCGGCGATTAAGAAAGCATTAGCCTTCGCGACAGATTGGGATCACGCCCACTCGCCGCCGCGCATCAGCGGCTCGCGCTGGCCATCGGCGGCGATGCCGTCGACGTCGATCTCGCCGGAACCGATCATCCAGTCGATGTGGATCAGGCTGGTGTTGGCGCCCTTCTCCGCGAGTTCCGGCGGCGACAGCTTGTCGCCGTCACGGATGCACTTGGTGTAGGCCTGCCCGAGCGCGATGTGGCTCGCCGCGTTCTCGTCGAACAACGTGTTGTAGAACAGGATGCCGCTGTTCGAGATCGGCGACGAATGCGGCACCAGCGCCACCTCGCCGAGCCGCCGCGCGCCCTCGTCGGTCGCGAGCACCTTCGCCAGCACGTCGGCGCCGGTGCGCGCCTGCGACTCGACGATAGCACCGCCCTCGAACCGCACCGCGATATCCTGGATCAGCGTGCCCTGATACGACAGCGGCTTGGTGCTGCGCACAATGCCGTCCACCCGCAGCCGGTGCGGCGTGGTGAACACCTCCTCGGTCGGGATGTTGGCGTTGCAGACGATGCCGTTCCTCGCGGTGGAGGCGCCGCCCTCCCACCAGTGGTCGTCGGCGAGGCCGACCGTCAGGTCGGTGCCCGGCCCGCGGAAATGCAGCGCCGCATAGCGCTTGCCGTTGAGATAGCCGGTGCGCTTGTCGAGCGCGGCGTTGTGCCGCGCCCACTCCGCGACCGGGTCAGTGCCATCGACACGCGAGGCGGCGAAGATCGCATCCCACAGCCGCGCCAGCGCGACCTCCGGCGGATCGTTCGGGAACACCGCCTGCGCCCAGGCCGGCGTCGCATAGGACACGATGCTCCAGTTGATGTCGAAATTGACGATCAGCTCGAGCGCCGGCTTGTACGCGGCCGAGCGCGCGCGATTGGCGCGCGCCACCCGCTGCGCATCCTGCTCCGACAGCAGCGAGGGATCCTCGCCAACCACCGCGAGCCGCGCGGCGCCGTTACGGAACGCCGTGGCCATGCCGTCGTAAAGCCAGTTGCTCGCCTTGTCGAAGCTGCCGTCCGGCGCATAGCGGAAGCGCGACAGCGTCGCCTCGTCGTCCGAGAACAGCGTCGTGACCAGCGACGCACCGGCCTTGTAGGCCTGCGCGGTGATCCGCCGCACCAGCGGCAGCGCATCGACCGGCGCGGTCATCACCAGCTCCTGGCCGGCGCGCAGCTGCAGCCCGACCCGGATGGCGACTTCGGCGAGGCGATCGAGGCGTTCGTCGTGAGAGAGCAGAGGCGTGCGGGCGGCTTCGATGGTCATGGACGTTCTCTCGACCTTGAATGAGCGGTTGAAGCGATTCAGGATTTGCCGGTCTTGCCGCGCTCGGTGTCACTGGCCTCGGCGGTGGCGGGTTCCAGATGATAGCGCTTGACCAGCGGCATCTGCAGCATGGCGAAGATCATGGTCAGCGGCACCACGCCGAACGCCTTGAAGCTGACCCAGAAGTCCGTGCTCTGGGTCCGCCAGATCACCTCGTTGAGCACCGCCATGAACAGGAAGAACAGTGCCCAGCGCAGCGTCAGCTGACGCCAGCCCTCCGGGGTCAGGTTGAACACCTGGTCGAACATGATGGCGATGAAGGAGCGACCGAACAGCAGGCCGCCCCCGAGCGTCACCGCAAACAGGCCGTAGATGATGGTCGGCTTGACCTTGATGAAGGTCTCGTCGTGGAACACCAGCGTCAGCGTGCCGAACACCAGCACGATGGCACCGGACACGAGGGTCATCAGCGGCACATGCCGCGTGACGATGTACGACGCCGCCATCGCCACAACGAAGGCAACCATGAAGGCGCCGGTGGCGATGAACAGGTTTCCCTTGGCGTTGGCGATGAAGAACACCACCAGCGGACCGAGTTCGGTGGCGAGCTTGAACAGCGGATGCGGGACGTTCTTGTTCATTGATCGATTGCGCCTGTCATGAGCATGGTTTGGTCACCGGCCGCGGTGTGCCCGCCGCCGGTCGCGCCGGTCAGTCCCGTCCCGCGACCGCGCGGGCAAAATCCGCCGCGGTGAACGGAGCGAGATCGTCGACGCCCTCGCCGACCCCGATGAAATGGACCGGCAGCTTGTACTTCTCGGCGAGCGCCACCAGGATGCCGCCACGCGCCGTGCCGTCCAGCTTGGTCATGACGAGACCGGTGACACCGGCCGTCTTCTGGAAGGCATCGACCTGCGACAGCGCGTTCTGGCCGACGGTGGCGTCGAGCACCAGCAGCACCGCGTGTGGCGCTGTGGCGTCGACCTTGCGCAGCACCCGCACCACCTTCTCGAGCTCGTTCATCAGCTCGGCCTTGTTCTGCAGCCGGCCGGCGGTATCGATCAGCAGGATATCGCGGCCGTCGGTCTTCGCCGCGGTCAGCGCGTCGAACGCCAGCCCCGCGGCGTCCGCGCCGTGCTCGCGCGCCACCACCGGCGCGCCGGTGCGCTCGCCCCAGATCTTGAGCTGCTCGATCGCCGCGGCGCGGAAGGTGTCGCCGGCGGCGAGCATCACCTTGCGGCCTTCCTGTGCGAACTTCGCCGCGAGCTTGCCGATGGTGGTGGTCTTGCCCGAACCGTTGACGCCGACCACCAGAATGACGAACGGCCTGTGCGCCCCATCGATCTCGAGCGGCTTCGCCACCGGCGCCAGCACCTTCTCGACCTCGGCGGCGACCACCGTCGTGACCTCGTCGGCCGAGATCGCCTTGTCGTAGCGGCCATGACCGACCGCACCCGCGATCCGCGCCGCCACCTCGGTTCCGAGATCGGCGCGCAACAGCACGTCCTCGATGTCCTCGACCATGGCGCGGTCGAGCTTGCGCTTGGTGACGAGGTCGGCGACCGCGCTGCCGATCGAATTCGACGTCCGCTTCAGGCCGCTGGACAGCCGCCGCCACCAGCTCTGCTTGGGTTGCTCTGTGCTATCGCTCATGATCCCGCCGTGTTAGCCGTTTCCCGGACCAAACGAAAGTCACCATTCCTCCATGGATACACCGCAGCTCACCCCGGAACAGATCCAGGCCCGCGTGCTTCATCGCGACGGCCTCATGCTGGTGATCGACAAGCCGGCGGGAATTCCGGTGCATCGCGGCCCCAAGGGCGGGCCGAACCTGGAAGCGTCGTTCGATGCCCTGCGTTTCGGCCTGCCACGCCCGCCGGTGCTGGCGCACCGGCTCGACCGCGACACCTCGGGCTGCCTGGTTTTGGGGCGGCATCGCAAAGCCACGGCGTCGCTCGGCCTGCTGTTCAAGCACAGCAAGGTGACGAAAACTTATTGGGCCGTGGTCGAGGGCGGCCCGACCGATGATGCCGGCGAGATCGACATCGCGCTGGCGCCGCGCAGCGAGGAGCGCGGCTGGTGGCAGAAACCGGATCCCGCCGGCCTGCCGTCGCAGACGACCTGGCGGGTGCGCGGCCGCAGCGACAATCTGACATGGCTGGAGCTCGAACCGATCACCGGCCGCACCCATCAGTTGCGCGTGCATTGTGCGGCGATGGGCTGGCCGATCGTCGGCGACAATATTTATGGCAACGGCCCGCGCTTCGGCGAGCCGTCGCTGCACCTGCATGCCCGCGCCATTGTCATCCCGCTGTCGAAGAACAAGCCGCCGGTCGAAGTCGTCGCGCCGGTGCCGGCCCATCTGCAGGAACGGCTCAAGGCGTGCGGCTGGACGGACGCGCTGGAGCCAGCACCCAGCGCCTGAGCGACGTCACCGGCACGAACTCAGCAAGCTCGGCAATCTCACAACGTCCAGCGAACGAACCCCAGTACTGCTCGAACAGCTGCCGCGCCAATTGCAGCGAGGTCGGCGAGAGCCCCGTCGCCAGCGTGACATGCGGTGTAAAGGCATGCGGCTGGTAGTCCGGCCGCACCGCGCCAGGCAGGGCCGCCACCACCTCGGCCTGCAGCTGCCGCAGCTCGGCGGATTCGGCGAGTGCGGCGAAGATCACGCCGCTCGCCGCGAAGGTCTCAACGACGGTCAGCGCGACGTCGATCACCGACCGGCCGGCGAACAGCTGCTCCAGCGCATGCTCGGCCGCGGCGACATCGAGCTGATCACAGACCGCGAGCGTGAGGTGCGGCGCATAGCCGAGTTCGAGCATCGAACGCGACAACCCGGTGGCGGCGAGCAATTGCCAATGCCAGCGAATCCTGTCCGCGGCGTTGTCGTCGAGCAGCAGGCTGATCGCGTAAGCCATCCTTCAGACCTTCAGGCGGCGCGCAGCCGGGCGCCGTCATGCCCGGAGATGGTCAGCGGCCGGATCGTGCCGGGTGTCGCGCCGGTGATCGCGACCGGCAGGAAGTGCTCGGTGCGGCCCTGGCTCGCGCTCTCGATCAGCACGGTACGGGTCATGCCGACATCGGCGGCGAGCCGGCGGCCGAGCGCATGATCGCCCGCCTCGCGCAGCCGCCGCGCGCGGTCGCGGATGGCGCGACCCTCGACCTGCGGCATCCGCGCCGCCGGGGTGCCCGGACGCGGCGAGTAGGGAAACACATGCAGGAAGGTGAGGTCGCAGGCGTCGACGAGGTCGAGCGAGCGCGCGAACATCGCCTCGGTCTCGGTCGGGAAGCCTGCGATGATGTCGGCGCCGAACACCATGTCGGGCCGCAGCCGCCGCACCTGGGCGCAGAACGCGACCGCATCGGCATGGGAGTGCCGCCGCTTCATGCGCTTGAGGATCAGATCATCGCCCGCCTGCAGCGACAGGTGCAGGTGCGGCATCAGCCGCGCGTCGTCGGCAATGGCGTCGAGCAGGTCGCGGTCGGCCTCGATCGAATCGATCGAGGAGATGCGCAGCCGCCGCAGCTCCGGCACGTGGCGCAGGATCTGCTTCGTCAGCGAGCCGAGCTTCGGCGTGCCCGGCAGGTCCGCGCCATAGCTCGTGAGGTCGACCCCGGTGAGCACGATCTCGGCATGGCCGGCCGCGACCAGCGTGCGCACCTGATCGACCACCGCGCCCATCGGCACCGAGCGCGAATTGCCGCGGCCGAACGGAATGATGCAGAATGTGCAGCGATGGTCGCAGCCGTTCTGCACCTGCACGAAGGCGCGCGGCTGGCCGGCGCCAAAACCGTCGACGAGATGCGGCGCCATCTCGCGCACCGCCATGATGTCGGACACCGCGATCTTCGGCGCCGCCGCGACACCGAATGCGGGCGCTGCGAACGCTGCGCGGGTCGCGCGCCAGGCGGACGCTTGCATCTTGTCGTCGTTGCCGAGTACCCGGTCGACCTCGGCCATGGCGGCGAACATCGGCCCTTGCGTCTGTGCGGCGCAACCGGTGACGACGATGCGGGCCTGCGGCCGCGCGCGCTTGAGCTTGCGGATGTGCTGGCGCGCCTGCGCCACCGCCTCGTTGGTCACGGCACAGGTATTGACCACGATGGTGTCGGCGAGGCCCGCACCGGCCGCCTCGCGGCGAATCACCTCGGATTCGAACGCGTTGAGGCGGCAGCCGAACGTGACGACGTCGATGGTCATCTCATGCCAGATTTCACGCCAGGTTGGCGAACAGCGCCGGATCGAACCGGCCCTCGAACTCGAAATCGGCAGCGCCGGTCATCAGCACGTGATCGTCGCCCTCGCGCCATTCGATCACGAGGTCGCCGCCCGGCAGCGTGATCCTCACCTTGCGGTTGGCACGCCGCAGCCGCGCGGCCGCGACAGCGGTGGCGCAGGCGGCGGAGCCGCAGGCCTTGGTGAGGCCGACGCCGCGCTCCCAGGTGCGGATCACGATATGGTCGCGATCGACGACATCGGCGAGCGTGATGTTGGCCCGCTCGGGAAAGATCGGGTGGTTTTCCAGCAGCGGCCCGAAACGGCCGAGGTCATAGGCGTTGACGTCCTCGACCCAGAAGATGGCATGGGGATTACCCATGCTGACCACCGACGGGGTGTGCAGCACCGGCGCATCGATCGGGCCGATCTGCAGCTCGATGGCGCGGGTGTCGCGGAACTCCTCGGCGAGCGGAATGTCCTTCCAGCCGAGCCGCGGCGCTCCCATGTCGACGGTGTAGGTGCCCGGGGCCGGCCCTTGCCAGCAGTTCAGCAGGCCCGCCCGGGTCTGGAACGTCAGCGCGCTCTTGCCGGTCGCCTCGAACACGCGCCGCGCGACACAGCGCATGCCATTGCCGCACGCCGCCGCCTCCGAGCCGTCGTTGTTGTAGATGCGGATGAACGCTTCCGTGCCCTGCAGCTGCGGCGGCATCAGCACCATCAACTGGTCGTAGGGCACGCCGGCCGGCGCCGCGATCGCCCGCGCCTCCGCCGCGCTGACCGCAACAGCCGAATCGCGCAGGTCGAGGACGACGATCTCGTTGCCGATGCCGTTCATCTTGACGAAGCTGTGGTTGGCGAGCGCGCTCATGACATCCCTTGGGGCGCCCGCAATCAGGCGCTGCTGGGCCTCTATATGGCGAAGACGGCCGCACTTGGCCAGTCCCGGCGGATTCCGCCGCGGGCTCGCGGCGACGGCCTGCTTTTTGCCGCCATGTTGTCATGACATATCTGTCATGGGACGAGGGCGCAGTTCACATGATAGGGTCCGCCGCCATTCGGCACGCCATCTGGGGAGACATGGAATGAACCGCGCCCGCCTACGTCATCTTGCACTCACCACGCTGGTGCCGGCCGCGGCGATATCCCTCAGTCTGACCGCGGGCTGGGCCCAGTCGCCGCCCGCGACGCCGGCCTCCCCGCCGGCCGCAACCCCCGCGCCCGCCACACCTGCCGTGACGCCCCCGGCGGACAAGCCTGCCACGCCTGCGGCCGGCGCTGCCGCCACACCAGCCGCCCCTGCGACCCCGCCCGCAGCGCCGGCAGCCGGGACCGCGCCGCCGGCCCCTGCCGCATCCGCGCCTGCCCCGACACCGGCCACACCACCCGCCGCCCAGGCCCCCGCATCGCCGCCGGCCACCGTCCAGATTCCTGCTCCGTCGCCCGCCGAGAAGGTGCAGGTCGCCGATCCGTTCGGCGAGGAAACGACGCTGACGCCGAAGACCGTGGTGATGATCAAGGGCAAGGCGAACTGGGATTCCGCCTTCGACACCCTGATCGACTCGCTGAAGTCGCTGACCTCCACCCTCGACAAGCAGGGCGTCAAGCCGACCGGCTCGGCGCTGATCGTCTACACCTCAACCGACGACACCGGCTTCTCCTTCCTTGCCGAGCTTCCGGTCGACCAGGAGCCGAAGGGCCTGCCGAAGGACGTCACCGTCGGCAAATCGCCGGACGGCAAGGTGCTGAAGTTCGTCCATCGCGGTTCCTACGACAACATGGACAACACCTACGAGGCGATCACCAACCACCTCGACGACAAGCGGCTGGAAGCCAAGGACACCTTCATTGAAGAGTATGTCACCGATCCGCTGAAGACGGCGGAAGACAAGCTCGTCATCAACGTTTTCGTCCCCCTGAAGTGAGTGCCCCACACATGACGCGTTCGACCTCCCTCCCGCTCGCCCTGCTCTGCGCCGCGGCCCTGTCCGGCGCGACGGGATTTGCGACCGCCGCCCGCGCGGACAGCGTGCCGCCGCCCTCGATCACGGTCAGCGGCGACGCCACGCTGTCGGTGGTGCCCGACCGTGCGGAGATCGACGGCGGCGTGACCACCGAGGCGAAGACCGCGCGCGAGGCGGCGGACGCCAACAACAAGGCGATGGCCGGTGTGCTGGCGGCGCTGAAGGCGTCCGGCATCGCCGACAACGACATCCAGACCTCGCGCCTGTCGCTGCAGCCGCAGAGCACGGCGAACCGCAACGGCAATGGCCCGGTACAGATCACCGGCTACCGCGCCACCAACCGCGTAACGCTGACGCTGCGCGACGTCACCAAGGTGGCCGGCGCCATCGATGCGCTGGTCGGCGCCGGCGCCAACGAGATCAGCGGCATCAGCTTCTCGGTGTCGCAGGCCTCCAAGCTGCTCGACGACGCCCGCGCCCGTGCGATCGCCGATGCCCGCCGCAAGGCCGAGATCTACGCCAAGGCGGCCAATGTCACGCTGGGCGAACCGCTCAGCATTGCCGAGGAAGGCGCGCCCGGGCCGGTGCCGATGTACGCGCGCAAGATGGCGGCCGATGTCGCCGCGACCCCGGTGGCGCCGGGCTCCGAGACGCTGCGCATCGCCGTCAGCGTCTCCTACGCCATCAAGCCGCAGTAAGGCCTGCCCGCCACGACAGCGCGCCGGCCGCGGCCGGCGCGTCAGATCATGACCACCTCGCCCGGCTTCAGCGCACGAAACCGCTCGCGCGGCACGCCAGCCGCGTCGAGCGCGAGGTCGAGCTGCTCGGCCGGCTCGACGATCGGCTCGTCGGTGAGCTGGAACGTGCCGTGGTGATGGGCGAGCGCCTGTTCGGCGCCGCAATCAGCCAGCGCCCTGACCGCATCTTCCGGGTTCATGTGCTGGTCGCGCATGAACCAGCGCGGCTCATAGGCGCCGATCGGTAGCAGCGCGATGCGCAAGGATCCGTGGCGCTCGCGCACGCGGCGGAAATGCACGCCGTCGCCATAGCCGGAATCGCCGACCGCATAGACCTTGCCCGCCGGCGTCTCCAGCACGAAACTCGCCCACAGCGCGCGGTTGCGGTCGAACAGGCCGCGCGCGGTCCAGTGCCGTGTCGCCACGAGATGCACCGCGACGCCGGCACCGAGATGCACCCGATCGCCCCAGTCATAGGCCTCGGCGCGGATCGCCCGGTCATGCGCGCGCATGGTCAGGTCGTTGCCGAGCGGCGTGATCACCCGCGGCGCATGCGCGGCGTTCAGCCGCGACAGCGTGACGAGATCGAGATGGTCGTAGTGGCCGTGCGACACCAGCACCACGTCGATCGGCGGCAGTGCTGTAAACGCGATACCCGGATCATTGACCCGCTTCGGCCCCAGCGACTTGAACGGCGAGGCGCGCTCCGACCACACCGGATCGACGAGGATGTTGAGCCCACCGGCCTGGATCAGCCACGACGCGTGGCCGACGAACGAAAACCGCGCCGCCGCGCCATTGATCCGCGCCGGCGGCGTATCGCTGAATGGCGACGGATGCCAGGCCGGCCATGGCGCCGGCTTGCGGGTGCGCTGCCATTGCCAGACCTCGCGCAGCCGTTTCGGCGGACTGCCGTGGGGATCGAAGAAATGCCTGCCGTTGAAATGGTCGGTGACGGGGCCCTGGTAACGCGGCATCGAGACGTCCGAAGCGAGGCGGGAAACGGGTGGATCAGTGAGCCCGCCCACCTCTAAGGTGACGGGTCCCGTTCCGACATGGTGCCGCCGATGACGATTTACAACGCCTGGTTCGATCTCAAGCCGGGGGTGAGCGACACGACCTTCAGCGACAACCTTGCCGCCTATCTCGGCCGGCTGCAGGCCGAGGGGCTGCTGGTGGGCTGGCGGCTGATGCGCCGCAAGCTCGGCCTCAGCGGCGCCGATGTCGGCGAGTTTCACCTGATGATGGAGTTCGACAGCCTGGACCAGCTCGACCGCGCCTTTGCGCTTGTCGGGTCCCGCCGGGAGCCGGTCGAAAGCCTGCACTTTGGCGTCAACGCCCTGGTCCAGAACGTGAAATTTGCCCTCTACCGCGACTTTCCGGATCCGATCCGGCACCGTGGTGAGGAAAAATTCTAATCCGATCAATCCCTTAATTGGATGCCGGGCGACGACGGCGGCACACCGGGCATTGACTTTCCGCCCCATAGCCGCTTTAAGTCCGCCCACTTTCGGAAAGATCTTCTTTTCGACCCGCCGCCCGGTCCATGAGGCCGGAGGTCAACGCCCGACAGCGCTGTGCGCCCTCGGGCGTCAACGTGTTTTGTGCGACGACACGCGGCGGGGCGAGACGGGATCTTCAATCATGTATCCGTCGGGGCCTGACGCTCCACGGGTCGAGGCAGCGGGAAGGCAGACGTGTTCGACAATCTGTCGGAAAAGCTTGGCGGCATTCTCGACCGGCTGACGCGGCGCGGTGCGCTGACGGAGGCTGACGTCGACGCGGCCATGCGCGAGGTTCGTCGCGCGCTGCTCGAGGCCGACGTCGCGCTCGACGTCGTGCGCAGCTTCACGGACAAGGTCCGCGAGCAGGCGATCGGCGCCACCGTCGTCAAGTCGGTGACCCCCGGCCAGATGGTGGTCAAGATCGTCCACGACCAGCTGGTCGAGACGCTGGGATCCGACAGCCAGACCATCGACCTCAACGCCCCGGCCCCGGTCGCCATCATGATGGTGGGTCTGCAGGGCTCGGGTAAGACCACCACCACCGCGAAACTCGCCCGCCGCCTCACCCAGCGCGACAAGCGCAAGGTGCTGATGGCCTCGCTCGACGTACGCCGTCCGGCCGCGATGGAGCAGCTCGCCGTGCTCGGCCGCGACGTCGGCGTCGACACCCTGCCGATCGTCGCCGGCCAGCAGCCGCCGCAGATCGCGACCCGTGCGCTGCAGGCCGCCAAGCTCGGCGGCTATGATGTCGTGCTGCTCGACACCGCCGGCCGCACCACGCTCGATGAAGAGATGATGGTCGAGGCCGCGCAGGTGAAGGCCGCCGGCCAGCCGCACGAGGTGCTGCTGGTCGCCGACTCCCTGACCGGCCAGGACGCCGTCAACGTCGCCCGCGCCTTCAACGAGCGCGTCGGCCTCACCGGCATCGTGCTGACCCGCGTCGACGGCGATGGCCGCGGCGGCGCCGCGCTGTCGATGCGCGCGGTCACCGGCCGGCCGATCAAGCTGATCGGTGTCGGCGAAAAGACCGACGCGCTGGAAGACTTCCATCCCAGCCGCATCGCCGGCCGCATTCTCGGCATGGGCGACGTGGTGTCGCTGGTCGAGAAGGCCGCCGCCAACATCGACGCCGAGAAGGCCGCCCGCGCCGCCGAGAAGATGCGCAAGGGCCAGTTCGACCTCGCCGACCTGCGCGACCAGTTGCTGCAGATGCAGAACATGGGCGGCCTCGGCGGCCTGATGGGGCTGATGCCCGGCATCGCCAAGATGAAGAACCAGCTCGCCGCCGCCAATCTCGACGACAAGGTGGTGAAGCGCCAGGTCGCGATCATCGATTCGATGACCCGCGGGGAGCGCAAGAATCCCGACATCCTCAAGGCCAGCCGCAAGAAGCGCATCGCCGCCGGCGCCGGCACCAAGGTCGAGGACGTCAACAAGCTGCTCAAGATGCACCGGAACATGGCCGACATGATGAAGGCCATGGGCGGCGCCAAGCGCGGCCCGCTCGCCGGCCTCGCGCAGGCGATGGGCTTTGGCGGCGGCATGCCGTCGCCCGACCAGCTCAAGGCGATGGCGGAGAAGATGCCGGGCGGATTGCCGCAGGGCATGCCGTCGCTGCCGAAGGATTTTCCGGGCGGTTCGCCGACCGGACTGCCGGGCCTCCCGGGGCTCGGAAAACCGACATTGCCGGGCCTCGGAGGTTTTCCGGGCATTGGCAAGAAGAAGTAACTGCCGTTTCACACCCATTCATCGAACAGACACTTAAGGAGAGACCCATGTCCGTCGTGATCCGCCTCGCCCGCGCAGGCACCAAGAAGCGTCCCGTCTACCACGTCGTCGTCGCCGACTCGCGTTTCCCGCGCGATGGCCGCTTCATCGAGCGTCTTGGCCACTTCAACCCGCTGCTGCCGAAGGACAACGAAGCCCGCCTCAAGCTCGACCTCGAGAAGGTCAAGGCCTGGCTCGCCAAGGGCGCGCAGCCGTCGGACCGCGTGGCGCGCTTCCTCGATGCCGCCGGCATTGCCAAGCGCACCCCGCGCAACAACCCCGAGAAGTCCGTGCCGCGCAAGGAGCGCAAGGCCGCTGCGGCCTAAGCTGGTCTGAGCTTACCGTGATGCCCGGCTCTGCCGCCGGGCCGTCCGGACGAGAAGCGTCTCCACCTTCTCCGCGTCATCACCGGGCCGCCGCGAAGCGGCGTGACCCGGTGATCCAGCTTCCGAGGCTGCGCAGCCAGGAAGAAAGCTGGACTGCCGGGTCAAGCCCGGCAATGACGCAGAATCTGAGGCGCGGCCTACGTCTCCAGTGAGCCGCCGGACAATCGCGGCTCGTGCCGGCGATGATGCTTTTCACGGAATGACGCCATTGGCGCAGGACACCAAAATCTGCGTTGCCAAGATCGGCGCTGCGCACGGCGTGCGCGGCGAGGTCAAGCTGTGGCCGTTCACGGAAGATCCGCTGGCGGTGCTGCACTATGGCCCGCTGTCGACCAAGGACGGCGCGCAGCAGTTCGAGGTGGTGCGGGCGCGGGAGGCCAGGGGCCATCTCGTCGCCGTGCTCAAGGGCATCGCCACCCGCAACGACGCCGAGCGGCTCAACGGCGTTGAACTCTACATCGCCCGCGACAGGCTGCCGCCGACCGCGGACGATGAATACTACCATGCCGACCTGATCGGCCTGGCCGCGGAAAGCGCCGCCGGCGAGCCGATCGGCCGCGTCGTGGCTGTTCATAATTTCGGCGCCGGCGACATCATCGAGATCGCGCCGCCCAAGGGGCCGACCCTGATGCTGCCGTTCACCAATGCAGTGGTGCCGACAGTCGACCTCGCGCAGGGCCGCGTCATCATCGAGCGGCCGCAGGAAATCGAGGGCGACAGCCCGGATGCTGCCGAGCAGGACTGAGCGCCGCGCAGCGGCATCCGTCGCATCCTCCGACATCAGATCTGACGAGGCGAGGCGGCATCAGCCGCGGCGCGCCAGCGCCGTCATCTGCCTGACGAAGGGCGCGTCCAGCGGCTCGTCCATCAACAGCCGGTACCACAGCGCGCCATAGATCGCGAACACCAGGCCATCGCGGTGGCGCGCCTCGACGCCGGCATGGGCGAGACAACGGCGCAGCGCGTCGCGCCGCGGTTCGATCAGCCGCGCCTTGACCTTGTCGCGCAGCGCTGTGTCGAACTGCGCCTGCGCCATCAATGAGCGCAGCACCGGGCCGGCGCGCGTCGCGCCCTCGCAGACCTCAGTGAGAAACGCCGGCAGCGATTCCGTCTCGGTGATGGTGATGCGGCCTTCGGCCCAGTCCTCGAGCGCATCGAGCACGAGATCGGCCTTGCCCGGCCACCAGCGATAGATGGTCTGCTTGCCGGTGCCCGCCTGCGCCGCGATCGCATCCATCGTGACGTCGGCATAGCCGTGCGTCACCACGAGATCATAGGCCGCATCCAGGATCGCCCGCCGCGCCGTGTCGCTGCGCGGCCGTCCTCGCGCCTTGCCGTCCGTGTCGTCCATCGTCGTCAACCGCACCCTTCCCGTCTCTTGTCGTCGCTTGTCTTCTCTTGCCACCCCTTGCGAGACTTTTAGTCTCGGAATATATTCGAGACTGCAAGTTTCGAAATTGAGGATATCGACCATGGCGACCCTCGACAAGGCTTCCGCGACCCACAAGGCCTGGCGGCTGCATGCCCTCGGCGACCTCCGCTTCGACGACGTGCCGACGCCCGCGCCGGCGGATGACGGCATCGTCGCCACGGTCGAGGCCGCCATGGTGCTGTCCTATACGGGCAAGGTGTTGTCCGGCGCGGTGCCCTACGGTCTGCCGGCGCTGCCGTTCGTGCCCGGCACCAACGCCATCGCCCGTGTCGTCGCGACCGGCCGCAATGTCGGCCATGTCACCGCCGGCGACCGCGTGTTCCTGAGCCCGCACCTGCGCGCTGATGTGCCGGACCGGGAGCCGGCGCAGATCCTGATCGGCCTGACCCGGATGGGCGAGACGCCGGCGATCCACGGACTGCAGCAGCGCTGGAGCGACGGCGCCTTCACGGAGATCGCGCACTGGCCCGCCGCCTGCGCGACGCCGCTGCGCGGCCTCGATGACCGCCCGGCGGAGGAACTGCTCGGCCTCGCCAAGCTGGTGGTGCCGTTCGGCGGCCTGCAGCGCCTGAATCTCGGCGGCGGCCAGGTCGTCATCGTTAACGGCGCCACCGGTTATTTCGGCTCCGGCGCGGTGATGCTGGCGGCAGCGATGGGCGCCGCGCGCGTGGTCGCGGTGGGCCGCGACAGTGCTGCGCTCGACAGGCTGCGCACGGCCTTCGGCCCGCGCGTCGCCCCCGCCGTTGTGACCGGCACGGATGCGGCCGCCGATCTCGCTGTCATCCGCGCGGCCGCGGGCGGCGCGGCCGACGCCGCGATCGACCTGCTCGGCAGCGCCAAGAGCACCTCGACCACGCTGTCGACCTTGCGCGCGCTGAAGCGCGGTGGCCGTCTCGTGATCATGGGCAGCGCCGACGTGCCGCTGGAGATCTCGTTCCGCGAGCTGCTCGCCAATGACTGGGAGATCGTCGGCCAGTTCATGTACGCGCGCACCGCTCCCGGCGACCTCGCTGCGCTGGCGACTGCGGGTCTGCTCGATCTCGGCAAGATCGCGGTGAAGCGCTTTCCGCTCGCGCGCCTGCCTGATGCGATCGAAGCGGCGGCGACCATGCGGGGCCTCGACCTGACCGCGGTGATCCCCTGATCCAGGGAACGACAGTCAGCCCATCTGCCGGCCCTGCTGCGCCAGCCAGTCGCAGAACACCGCACTGTGCGGCGCGCTGCGCCGGGCCTGTGGGATGTAGGCGAAATAGCTACGGGCCGGCAGGCTGATCTTCGGGAACGGCGTCACCAGGCGCCCGGCCGCGAGGTCGTCGGCGATCAGTGCCGTCGGCCCCATCGCGACACCGAGGCCGTCGAGCGCGGCCTGCAGCGTCAGATAGAAGTGGTCGAACGTCAGCGATGCCGCTGGCTCCAGCGCGGCATGCCCGGCCTCGGCGAGCCAGTCGCGCCACAGCCGCGGCATCGACGTGACATGCAGCAGCGTATGCCCAGCCAGATCCGCCACATCGGCGAGCGGCCGCTGCGTCAGCAGCGCCGGGCTGCACACCGGCAGCCGCTGCTCCGACAGCACGAAGCGCGCCGTGTAGCCATGAAAGGCATCGGGCCCGCCGCGGATCACCACGTCGAACGGCTCCGGCAGCGCATCCAGCGGATCGTTGGAGGTGGCGAGCCGCACCTCGATATCGGGATGCTCGGCACGGAACAGCGGCATGCGCGGCAGCAGCCAGCGCAGGCTGAAGGTCGCCAGCGCATTGACCCGCAGCACCACCGCCGGCCGGTCATCACGCCGCTCACGGTGCAGTTGCACGGCTGCGGCAATGCGGTCGAGCGCGGGGCCGAACTCGGCGAGCAGGGCCGCGCCGGCCGGGGTCAGCACCACCCGCCGGGCAGCGCGGCGGAACAGCGCCGGCGCGCCCAGCCAGTCCTCGAGCAGCTGCACCTGCTGGCTCACCGCGCCATGGGTGACGCCAAGCTCGGAGGCCGCCTCCTTGAAGCTGCCGTGACGGGCGGCCGCCTCGAAGGCGCGGACCGCGTTCAGCGGCGGCAGGCGGCGAATGCGGAAGGGCGTGATCATGAGATAGATTTTCTAACGCATAATCCCATTATTCCTGATTTGTGACAGATATGCGAAGTGCGGCATAGTGGCGTCATAACCTGATGACGACATACGATTTCCTTGCAACGGGGCGCTGACGTCTTGACCATCGGTCGTTCAAATTTTCTGCCGCCAGCACTTGCGCCGGAGGACAGCCATGACTGACGTCGTCAGCCGCAACGACAAGGCACCGCCGTCCGGCCGCCTGCGGGCCGCGCGAACGCTGACCGCGACTGGCGTCAACCATGCACTGCATGACGGCTACACCGACCTGATCTACGTGCTGCTGCCGGTGTGGCAGGGCGAGTTCGCGCTGAGCTACGCCGTGCTGGCCCTGCTGCGCGGGCTCTATGCCGGAATGATGGCCGGGCTGCAGATTCCGGTCGGCCGGCTGGCCGAGCGGATCGACGGCAAGTTCGTGCTGATCGCCGGCACCGCGCTGTCGGCGCTCGGCTATGGGCTCGCCGGCTTCTCCGGCGGCATCATCGGCCTTGCCTGCGCGCTGGCGCTGGCGGGCGCTGGCTCCAGCACCCAGCATCCGATCGCCTCCGCGGCAGTGTCGCGCGCCTATGGCGCGGCGGCGCGCGGACCGCTCGGCGTCTACAATTTCAGCGGCGATCTCGGCAAGGCGGCCATTCCCGCGCTCGTCTCGCTGCTGCTTGTCGTAATGTCGTGGCGGCAGGCGCTGCTGCTGCTCGCCGGCGCCGGCATCGTGGTGGCCATCGCCATGACGCTGCTGATGCCCGCGGTCGGCAAGGCACGCGCGGGCAAGGCGAAGACGGCCGCGCATGCGGGCGGTGGCCGCGGCGGCTTCCAGCTGCTGCTGTGGATCGGCATCCTCGACACCGCAGTGCGCATGGGCTTCCTGACATTCCTGCCGTTCCTGCTTCAGGCCAAGGGCGCGTCGCTGCCGACCAGCGGCCTCGCGCTGGCGCTGGTGTTCATCGGCGGCGCCGCGGGCAAGTTCACCTGCGGCTGGCTCGGCGCGCGCGTCGGCACGCTGCGCACCGTGCTGATCACCGAAGGCGGCACCGCGGCCTGCATCCTTGCCGTGCTGGCGTTGCCGCTCGCGCCTGTCATGGTGCTGCTGCCGCTGCTCGGCGTGATGCTCAACGGCACCTCGTCGGTGCTCTACGGCACCGTGCCCGAACTCGCGCCCGCCGACCGCACCGAACGTGCCTTCGCGCTGTTCTACACCGGCACGATCGGCTCCGGCGCGATCGCACCGGTGCTCTACGGTGTGCTGGGTGACGCGCTCGGCCCGGTGATGGCGACGATTGCGACCGCCGCGACGGCGCTGATCATCTGCCCGCTGGTGCTGAACCTTGCACCGCGCCTCGCCGAGACCGACGCCCGCAGCATCGGCAACTGAACGTCATCGCACATCCCGCCGTGTGCCGGGTTTGACGCCGCGCGCGCGGCGGGCCAGTTTGCCGGCCATGACGCTGTCGACTTCACCTGCAACGCCGGCCGCCTGGCAGGCCACCGTGCTCACGCTTTATCCGGAGATGTTTCCCGGCCCGCTCGGGATCAGCCTCGCCGGCCGCGCGCTGGCGAGCGGGACCTGGACGCTGGACGCCCGCAACATCCGCGACGCTGCGACCGATCGTCACCGCACGGTCGACGACACCCCGGCGGGCGGCGGCCCGGGCATGGTGCTGCGGGCCGACGTGCTGGCGCGGGCGATCGATGCCGCCGCGGTCGACGCCGACCGGCCGCGGCTGCTGATGAGCCCGCGGGGCGCGCCGCTGACGCAAGCGCGGGTGCGCGCGCTCGCCGCCGGGCCCGGCCCGCTGATCGTGTGCGGCCGTTTCGAGGGCATCGACCAGCGGGTGATCGAGGCACGGAACCTGGAGGAGGTTTCCATCGGCGACTATGTGCTGTCCGGCGGGGAACTCGGCGCCATGGTCCTGATCGACGCCTGCGTGCGCCTGCTGCCCGGCGTCATGGGCTGCGTAAGCTCTGGAGATGACGAGAGTTTTTCTGCAGGACTACTGGAATACCCGCAATACACCCGCCCCCAGGAGTTCGAGGGCCGCGCCATCCCCGAGATCCTCCTGTCCGGCGACCATGGCAAGGTCGCCCGCTGGCGTCACGCCGAAGCCGAGGCGCTGACCCGCGCCCGCCGCCCGGACCTGTGGGCCGCCCGGCCTGTTCCGCCCTCGGCCAAAAAGCGACCAAAAAACACGACGGAAGGGTGACAACCGCTCGTCTTTGCCGTATAGGAGCGCGCAATCCGCGCAGAATGACTTTGGACGGACGTTAGCGCCCCGCCGATCGGGAGCGCCGCCGATGGAGATTTCACGATGAACCTCATTCAAGAGCTTGAGAACGAGCAGCTCGAGAAGCTCACCGCCGGCCGGGAGATTCCGGACTTTGGACCGGGCGACACCGTCGTCGTCAATGTGAAGGTCAAGGAAGGCGATCGTACCCGCGTGCAGGCCTATGAAGGCGTCTGCATCGGCCGTCAGGGCGGCGGCATCCACCAGAGCTTCACCGTTCGCAAGATCTCCTATGGCGAGGGTGTCGAGCGCGTGTTCCCGCTGTACTCGCCGATGATCGACGCCATCAAGGTGGTGCGCCGCGGCAAGGTGCGTCGCGCGAAGCTGTATTACCTGCGTGGCCTGCGCGGCAAGTCTGCCCGCATCGTCGAGCGTCAGGATCGCCAGGTGGCCGCGTCGGGCGAGTAATCGCCCCCACCCTCGCGAGTTGCGACAAGCGCGGCCGAACGGCCGCGCTTTTTGTTTGTCCCGCATCCATGGGACCTCAGCCACGCGCGACGTTCGATTGTCGCGCCCGCGCACGGTGTGATAGACAACTAGAATGGTTCCAGAGATCGACATCGCCGGCCTGCCGACGCAGCGGATCGTCCTCGACGATCACCGCCGCCTGCCCTGGCGATTCTATGGACGGTTTACCGCCTCGATCGCCGCCGGCCTTTGATGCGCTTGCGCTCACGGCGCCGCTTTTCCGGCCTGACGGCCGACACCATTCCACTTGTTTTCATGTCACCTGTTTTTCGCTGAGGGACCGAAACCGATGTCCGCCAAACCGACCACGCTGTACGACAAGATCTGGAACGACCACCTGGTCGACGAGCAGCCCGACGGCACCTGCCTGCTCTACATCGACCGTCATCTCGTCCATGAGGTGACCTCGCCCCAGGCGTTCGAAGGTCTGCGCACCGCCGGGCGCAAGGTGCACGCGCCGGAGAAGACGCTCGCCGTCGTCGACCACAACGTGCCGACCACCGATCGCAGCAAGCCCAATCCCGATCCGGAGAGCGCCGAGCAGATCAAGACGCTGGCCGAGAACGCCCGCGACTTCGGCATCGAGTACTACGACGAGTTCGACAAGCGGCAGGGCGTCGTCCACATCATCGGGCCAGAGCAAGGCTTCACCCTGCCGGGCACCACGATCGTGTGCGGCGACAGCCACACCTCGACCCATGGCGCGTTCGGTGCGCTGGCGCATGGCATCGGCACCTCCGAGGTCGAACATGTGCTCGCGACCCAGACGCTGATCCAGAAGAAGGCCAAGAACATGCGCGCCGTCGTCGACGGCACGCTGCCCGAAGGCGTCACCGCCAAGGACATCATCCTCGCCATCATCGGCGAGATCGGCACCGCGGGCGGCACCGGCCATGTGCTGGAGTACAGCGGCGAGGCGATCCGGGCGCTGTCGATGGAAGGCCGCATGACCGTGTGCAACATGTCGATCGAGGGCGGCGCTCGCGCCGGTCTCGTCGCGCCGGACCAGAAGGCGTTCGACTTCCTCAAGGGCCGTCCGAAATCGCCGAAGGGCGCCGACTGGGACGCCGCGATGCGTTACTGGGAAACCCTGCGCACGGACGACGGCGCGCATTTCGACGCCGAGATCCGCCTCGACGCCGCCAAGCTGCCGCCGATCGTGACCTGGGGCACCTCGCCCGAGGACGTCATCTCCATCACCGGCGTGGTGCCGAATCCCGACGACATCGCCGAGGAGACCAAGCGCGCGTCCAAGCATCGCGCGCTGCAGTATATGGGCCTCGTCGCCGGCACCAAGATCACCGACATCAAGCTCGACCGCGTCTTCATCGGCTCGTGCACCAACGGCCGCATCGAGGACCTGCGCGCAGCGGCCAAGATGATCGGCGGCCGCACCGTCAACGCCAATGTCAGCGCGATGATCGTGCCGGGCTCGGGCCTCGTGAAGGAGCAGGCGGAAGCCGAGGGCCTCGACAAGATCTTCAAGGCGGCCGGCTTCGAGTGGCGTGAACCGGGCTGCTCGATGTGCCTCGCGATGAACCCGGACAAGCTGGCGCCGGGCGAGCGCTGCGCCTCGACCTCCAACCGCAACTTCGAAGGCCGCCAGGGCTTCAAGGGCCGCACCCACCTGGTGTCGCCGGCGATGGCGGCGGCGGCGGCGATCGCCGGCCACTTCGTCGACATCCGCGACTGGCACTGAAAACCGCAGCGGCATCCTCGCCGCCGCACGCGATCAACAAAACAGAAGCGGCCGCATCATCGATGCGGCCGCTTTTTTTGATTCCGTGAGATGGCGCCGCTGCGCTTACCAGCCGAAGCCGAACGTGAAGCCGTGGAACGGGCCCCAGCCGGACGAATAATACGGCCGGTAGTAGTAGGGGCGGCCATAATACTCGCGGTACGCACCGGGACCGTAATAATAAGCCGGCGGGTGATAGATGTATTCCGGCTCCGGATCCTCGACATAGGTCGGCCCCATCGCGCGGCGGTAGACACGCGGCCTGGCATGCGCCTGACGCCGCGCCTTCCTGGCCGGACGCGCTTCCTTCGCGGGGGCAGCCGCAGCTTTCGCGGACGATGACGGCGT
This sequence comes from Bradyrhizobium sp. 2TAF24, assembly GCF_052115025.1. Lineage (NCBI taxonomy): Bacteria > Pseudomonadati > Pseudomonadota > Alphaproteobacteria > Hyphomicrobiales > Nitrobacteraceae > Bradyrhizobium > Bradyrhizobium sp. 2TAF24. The sequence goes on from NZ_JBFRFW010000022.1 coordinate 64,653, forward strand.
GGCCGGTGCTGCGGATGTCGCCGGCGCGGGATCGGCCGGCTTGCTCGACGCGGCCGGGCCCGGCGCAGGCGCGGCCGGCGAAGATGTCGCAGGCGCGGGTGACGCCGGCGCGGACGACGAGGGAGCCGGCGCAGCAGCGGCCGGCGCACCGGCCGACGGCGTCTCCGCCGCCTGCGAGACGGCCACACAGGTCGCCGAGATCAACGCGGCCGCAGCGATCGCACCGATCAGCGATTTCATCAGACACTCCTTGTGCTTCCGGTTGCCCGACAGGATATCGGACGCGCCGCCGCCACACCAGACGCGCGGCACCCGGTCAAAAGCTATCTGCGGACGCAACATGGCACGAGCAAGGCCCGCGCCGTGGTGGCGGGCGCGAACCTTGCGCAAAGGAGATCGAACGACGTCAGAAAAAAGTTACCAGTGGCGGTGATGCCAGCGATGGTGCCGCCAGTGGCGATGGCGCCAATGATGATGACGGTGCCAGTGATGCCGCCGCCAATGATGGTGATGCCAGCGCACCTCGGTGGTCATGCCGAGATGTTCGGACGCCGTCCTGGTCGTCGCGGCGGTGGCCGGGTTCGCGAGCGAAAAGGCTTGCGCCGAGCCGACGGGCGCTGCAACGGCGAGCAGTCCCACCACTGCGAACATGCCGAGAATTTTCTTCATGTAGCGATCCTCCTGACGATGAGCGCTTGATCAACGCCCGAGCCGGACATTGTTCCGGAACGACATCGCCTTAACGCTAGGCATGCGCGCGTGAACGCGGCCTGAATGCGCTTGTCAGTTACATGAACGACCGATCGCGATGGACACACTCGGAAATGCCGTTGTCGATCACGGACATCCGCAACATGAACCGCGGTGGGAAATCGCATCGACAGGCCGCGTCATCACGGCGACTGCAATGATCCTGCGCGGCACGCGTTTGTGATCACCAGTCTCTCGCATTCCTGCCGCCCAGCAAGGACGACAGAGTGCGGGGCCGGATCGAGCTCAGCCCGGCTCCCACCAGCACTGCATGCGCGGCACGATGACCGTGCCCGCGACGCGGTGCTCCTGCTCGTAGTGCGCCACACACTGGCGCACCGCATTGGGGCCCAATGCGCGGTTGATCGGATGCACCCGCAGCCGGGTCGGACTGCGCCGGCGGGTGGGCGCCGACTCCACAGGTGAAGTTTCGGACGACACGCCGTCTCGCGCCACGGACTGCGCGCTGGCCGGGCCGAGCGTCAGGAGCCCGGTGAGCAGCATTGCGCCGCCGGTGATCCCCAATGCCAGTGTCCTGATCCGCATGTCCCCGCCCTTACCCGATCCCCGTTCAAGCCGGCGCCACGCTCTCCGATTAGGGCGCGCGCGTCAACCGGCCGCTTGGCCCGGGAACGCCGCTGTCCTAATGATGAGGAATGACCGATCCCGTCTGGATATCCGCCAAAGCCCCCTCGCTGGCCGAGCTGGAAGCCATGGCCCACCACGTGTTCGACCGCCTGCCGCAGGGCTTCCGCGCCATGTGCGAGGGGCTGATCATCCAGGTCGACGATTTTCCGACCGAGGAGGTGCTGGATGCGCTGGGCGCGGAGAGCGAATTCGACGTGCTCGGCCTGTTCCAGGGGGTCGGCCTGCCGTTCCGCAGTGTCGACGAGGTCGCCCCGCTGCCCAACATGATCTGGCTCTACCGCCGCCCGATCCTCGACTACTGGGCGGAACACGACGAGACGCTCGGCCGGATCGTCCGCCATGTGCTGGTCCATGAGATCGGCCACCATTTCGGCCTGTCCGACGCCGACATGGAGGCGATCGAGGCCCGGGCCTGACACTGGCGGGGGGGTCTGCAGGCCGGTAGGAGGGCTGGTGCCGCCGATCTGAAGTCCCTGCACCGCGAGCCGCAATCTCGTCCCAGGGACTTCAGATCGAAAAGCGGCACCAGAATCATATGTTTGCCAGTGCCCTTTGCTTTTCGACGTTCGTGAAAGAGTTTGCCGCGATGTGTCACGAACGTCGAAAAGCGGGTACTGGTATGCGATTTCGGCCTTTAACCCCTTGCCCAATCGCGATAATAAAGCCCTCTCAATCAGGCACTGTTCGGGATCACGACGATGGAAAAATTCACCGTGCTGGAGGGCGTCGCGGCGCCGCTGCGGATCATCAATGTCGACACCGACATGATCATTCCCAAGCAGTACCTCAAGACCATCAAGCGGACCGGCCTCGGCAAGGGCCTGTTCTCCGAGCAGCGCTACAACGACGACGGCAGCGAGAACCCGGACTTCGTGCTCAACCAGCCGTCGTACCGCAACGCCAAGGTCCTGGTGGCCGGCGACAATTTCGGCTGCGGCTCGAGCCGTGAGCATGCCCCCTGGGCGCTCGCCGATTTCGGCATCCGCTGCATCATCTCGACGTCGTTCGGCGACATCTTCTACAACAACTGCTTCAAGAACGGCTTGCTGCCGATCCGCGTGTCGCAGGAAGACCTCGAGAAGCTGTTCGACGACGCCGAGCGCGGCTCCAACGCCACGCTGACCATCGATCTCGCCAACCAGGAGATCCGCGGTCCCGACGGCGGCACGGTCAAGTTCGAGATCGATGCCTTCCGCAAGCACTGCCTGCTCAATGGGCTCGATGACATCGGCCTGACCAAGCAGAAGAGCGCGGCGATCGCCAGCTTCGAGACCAAGGCCCAGACCGCGCGGCCCTGGCTGTAAGCAGAACGCGTTCGGCCTTTAAGGCAAAGCGCATTTCCAGACATCTGCGTCATTGCCGGGCTTGACCCGGCAATCCAGCTTGCCGCTCCGTCGTCGCAACTTCATTCATAGCTGGATCACCGGGTCGCGGCGCTGACGCATGAGTGCGAACACCTCGCCTTGTTCGTGACGAGCGTCCGCATACCCGACGTTTTCACCGTTTCGTTTAGCCGCCCATTGCCGCAATCGCATCGGCGATCGCGATCGTCCGTTTGGCGATCTCGGCATGCAGCCGCTCGACCATGCGGCCGTCGAGCTGGATCGCGCCGCGTCCGGCGTTCTCGGGCTGGGCGAACGCTGCGAGAATCTTGCGCGCCTGCGCGACCTCGTCGGCCGGCGGCGTGAACGCGGCGTTGCAGGCCTCGATCTGGCTGGGATGGATCAGCGTCTTGCCGTCGAAGCCCATGTCGCGGCTTTGCGCGCACTCGGCGGCGAAGCCCGCGGCGTTGCTGAAATCGCTGTAGGGACCGTCGAGAATCTCGAGCCCGTAGGCATGAGCGGCGAGGATGCAGGAGGTGTAGAACGGCAGCATGGTGGCGCGGCCCTCGACCATGCGGATGCGCGTCTCGCGCGCAATGTCGTTGGGCCCCATCACATAGCCCGCGAGCCGCATCTCCGGACGCTGCGCCTGCGCCGACAGCTCCTCGACCCGCAGGATCGCGAACGCCGTCTCGATCATCGCCCAGACCTTGAGCGAGGCCGGCGCGGCATGCCCAGCAAGACGATCGGCCACGGATGCGAGATCGGCGACGCTGGAGACCTTGGGCACCAGGACGCCATCGGGTACCGCTTTCGCCGCCATCGCGAGATCGTCTTCCCACCACGGCGTGTCCAGCCCGTTGATGCGGATCAGCACCTCGCGCTTGCCGAAACCGCCGGCCGCGATCGCCTGGGCGATCTGGTCGCGCGCCACGCCCTTGGCGTCGGGTGCGACCGCGTCCTCGAGATCCAGGATGATGCCGTCGGCCGGCAGGGTCCGGGCTTTTTCCAGCGCCCGGAGGTTCGATCCTGGCATGAACAGCAGGCTGCGGCGCGGACGGATCATCTTCGGATCTCCCCGGAAACGGAACCTGCGCGATAGCATTTCGGCGAGCGAACCGGAAGACTTGTTACAAACCCCTGCTTATGATTAGCCATCGGCAGTTTTCGGCCAATTTCCCTGTGACCAGCGAGCCCAGCCATGTCGCCATTCCCGCAACAACTCGTCACCGGCTACCGGACCTTCGCGACCCAACGCCTGCCGACCGAGCAGAGCCGTTACCGCGAGTTGTCGGAGCGCGGCCAGGCGCCGGAAGTCATGGTGATCGGCTGCTGCGATTCCCGCGTGTCGCCGGAGGTGATTTTCGACGCCGGCCCCGGCGAATTGTTCATCGTGCGCAACGTCGCCAACCTCGTGCCGCCCTATGCGCCCGACGGTGAGGCGCACGGCGTCTCGGCCGCGCTCGAGTTCGCGGTGCAGGTGCTGCGCGTCAAGCATATCGTGGTGCTGGGGCATGCCCAGTGCGGCGGCATCAAGGCCTTGGCGCAGGACAGTGCACCGCTGTCGCCCGGCGACTTCATCGGCAAATGGATGTCGCTGCTGGAGCCGACGGTGGCGGAAGCCGCCCGCGGCCCCAACGAGGCGCTGCAGGACTTCATCACCCGGCTCGAGAAGAAGGCGGTGACCACCAGCCTGCGCAACCTGATGACCTTCCCCTGCATCCAGGTGCTGGCCGAGCGCGGCAAGCTGCAGCTGCATGGCGCCTATTTCGGCGTGGCGCACGGCTCGCTCGCGGTGCTGGACGAAGCGACCGGCGAATTCAATCCGGTCGAGACGACCTGATCGCCCTGCCGCGACATTTTGCCGAATATGGCCTCGCTTGCGCAATCGTGAGCAGCCGCGATCCGGCCATGCGGCTATGATCGCATCATGATCGCGCAACTGCGAGGCTTTCCGATGTCTGCTGTCACCGCGCGGGCGACCGTGCTCGCGGTTGTCGTCGCCAGCACTGTCCTGTCGCCCGCGATGGCCGCGCGGACGGCACCGCCACGGCCCAGCGGCCCGCCACCGTTCTGCATCTCCCGCGGCGGCGGCGACGGAGCCTCAGGCGTCTATACCGACTGCCGCTACTACGACTATCAGAGCTGCATCCAGGCCGCGATCGAACGCGGCAACTGCGTGCGCAACATCAACGCGCGCTAACCGCACAGCCTTCCGGCCAAACAAAAGCGCGACCGCCGCAGCGGCCGCGCTTTCGAAAGCGACGCAGAATAGCGGCGATCAAGCCGCCTTCTTCTTGGCGGTGATCAGCTTGCGGTTGATCAGCACCTCGGCGATCTGCACCGCATTCAGCGCCGCGCCCTTGCGCAGGTTGTCGGACACGCACCAGAACGACAGGCCGTTCTCGACCGTCGCGTCGGCGCGAATGCGGCTGATGTAGGTGGCGTCCTCGCCCGCCGCTTCATATGGCGTGACGTAGCCACCCGGCTCGTGCTTGTCGATGACGAGACAGCCCGGCGCGTTGCGCAGGATGTTGCGCGCCTCGTCCGGCGTGATCGGGTTTGCGAACTCGACCGTCACCGCTTCCGAGTGGCCGACGAACACCGGCACGCGCACGCAGGTGGCGGTGAGCTTGATCTTCGGGTCGAGAATCTTCTTGGTCTCGACCATCATCTTCCACTCTTCCTTCGTGTAGCCGTCTTCCATGAAGACGTCGATCTCGGGAATGACGTTGAAGGCGATGCGCTTGGGGAACTTCTTGGTGATGAGCTCGTCGGTGGTGTAGACGGCCTTGGTCTGCGAGAACAGCTCGTCCATCGCATCCTTGCCGGCGCCCGACACCGACTGGTAGGTCGACACCACGACGCGGGTGATGGTCGCCTTCTCGTGCAGCGGCTTCAGCGCCACCACGAGCTGTGCAGTCGAGCAGTTCGGGTTGGCGATGATGTGCTTCTTGGTGAAGCCCGCCGCCGCGTCGGCGTTGACCTCCGGCACGACCAGCGGCACGTCCGGATCCATGCGGAACGCCGAGGAGTTATCGATGACGACAGCGCCGGCGGCGCCGATCTTCGGCGACCATTCCTTGGACACACTGCCGCCCGCCGACATCAGGCAGATGTCGACATCGCTGAAATCGAAATTCTCGAGCGCCTTGACCTTGAGGGTCTTGTCACCGAACGAAACCTCGGTGCCCTGGCTGCGCCGGGACGCCAGCGCCACCACCTCGTCGGCCGGGAAGCTGCGTTCGGACAGGATGTCGAGCATCTCGCGGCCCACATTGCCGGTCGCGCCCACCACTGCAACCTTGTAACCCATCGTTCACTCTCCGCTCAAAAATGCTTTCGTCCGCGCATGGCGGATAACGGAAGCGATGGCGCTTCTATGCGAGAAACGCCTTTATGACAACGCTCGCGCCGGCGGTCAGGCCTCTCCACCCGGAACCCGGCGCTGGATCGTGGTCGACCGCCAGGCCTCGTCCGTCGAACAGATAGCTCCGCAGCTATGCGCCAGACCCGCCCTGATCAACCCTCTCGTTCCGCCGACTGGCGATGGGCGCTGCGCAGCGCCGCCCGGGGTGCCGGGACTGCCGCGGCGGCGATCGCAACCTACCTGTGCGGCCTTGCCGCCCTCGCCCTGATCGGCGCCCTGGTGCTCGCGGCCGTTCCGCCCGACGTCTCAGCTCTTGTCGATTCGATCGACAAAACAATCGCTTATACCGACGCTGGAGCGCTGGGCAGCGGCGACGCCAGCCGCGCTGACCCGGCCGCGCCGGAGACCACCGGCTCCATCGCCGCACCGGATACCGCCCAGCGCGCCAGTGCGCCCTCCGGTCCACCCTGCCGCGGGTACTTCGCCGCACAGGATGATTCGGCGTGCGGCGCGATGACCGCCCGCACCGGGACCACCACGGCCGGCGACGCGCCGCAATTGCGCGGCCGTCTGTGACGCTTTTGCGCTAACGGCTTGCCCGGCATGGCACATTACGGGGCCGATCCGACCATTATTGTCGACGGGTGTGGCCCGATTCACCTTGTGGCCGCAACCACCGGGCGGCTAAAATGCAACCACATTCGGAATCCCGATGAGGACATGATGACTTTGAAATTCCTGAGCCGCTCTGTTCTGGGACTCGGCGTCGCCGCCGCCGTTGTCGCCACGGCGCTCGCGACACAAGAGGCCGACGCGGCCACCAAGCGCCGCCATCCGGCGGTATCGCGTTCATCGGTCAGCTATTCGTACCAGGCCGGTCCCCGTACCCGCATCTACGTGACCAAGCGCTCCTGGCTCGATGCCGGCACCGAGGTGCTGCCGGGCGAGCGCAAGTACAACGACTATGCCACCGGCGGTCCGAACAGCTTCGAGCATCTCGACCGCCTGAACTCGCACATGGACTTCCGCCGGTCCCCGCTCAGCACCCCGGCCGACGCCGGCGGCTATCCGACCGGCTTCCCGCTGTACTGACCGGCGGCGAGCTCCGCGTCGCCGCTCCATCGGATCCGAACAGCAAAATGCCCGGCGCGAGCCGGGCATTTTCTTTTTCAGATCAGGGCCTTAGCCTGTGTTCAGGCGTGCAGGGCCGCGAGTTCACTAACGATCGCCTCGCCCATCTGCGAGGTCGAGACCACCGTGGAGCCTTCCGACTTGATGTCGCCGGTGCGCAGGCCCTTGGCCAGCACCGCGGCGATCGCCTCGTCGAGCTTGTCGGCGAGCGCGCCGAGATCGAGCGAGTAGCGCAGCGCCATCCCGAACGACGCCAGCATCGCGATCGGATTGGCCGCGCCCTGGCCGGCGATGTCTGGCGCCGAGCCGTGCACCGGCTCGTACAGCGCCTTGCGCTTTGCGGTCTTGGCATCGACCTCGCCGAGCGAGGCCGACGGCAGCATGCCGAGCGATCCCGTCAGCATCGCCGCGATGTCGGACAACAGGTCGCCGAACAGGTTGTCGGTGACGATGACGTCGAACTGCTTGGGGTTGCGCACGAGCTGCATGCCGCCGGAATCGGCGAGCTGGTGCTCGAGCTGCACGTCCTTGTACTCGCGCTGGTGCACTTGGGTCACGACCTCGTTCCAGAGCACGCCCGACTTCATGACGTTGCGCTTTTCCATCGAGGTCAGCTTGTTGCGGCGCTTGCGCGCGAGGTCGAACGCGACACGGGCGATGCGCTCGATCTCGTAGGTGTCGTAGACCTGGGTATCGATGGCGCGCTTCTGGCCGTTGCCGAGATCGGTGATGGTCTTCGGCTCGCCGAAATACACGCCGCCGGTCAGCTCGCGCACGATCATGATGTCGAGACCCTCGACGACCTCGCGACGCAGGCTGGAGGATTCGGCGAGCGCCGGATAGCAGATCGCCGGGCGCAGGTTGGCGAACAGGCCGAGATCCTTGCGCAGCCGCAGCAGGCCGGCCTCGGGCCGCACCTCGTAGGGCACGCTGTCCCACTTCGGACCGCCGACGGCACCGAAGATCACCGCATCGGAGGCCTGCGCCAGCGCCATGGTGGCATCCGTGATGGAGACCTTGTCGGCGTCGTAGCTCGAGCCGCCGACCAGCCCCGTCTCGGTGGTGAACGACGCGATGCCCTGCGCGTTCAGCCAGTCGATCAGGCGTTTCACCTCCGCCATGACCTCCGGACCGATGCCGTCGCCGGGGAGAAGGAGCAGCTTGTGGGTCGCCATGGAATGCCTCGACTTGTACCGGGTGGAACGGGAAAATCGCGGTCTTGCTAGAGCCCTGTTGCTGGTTTTGCAAGACACCATTGCCGCAGCCCCCGCTTGCGGAACCGACCCGGCTCGCCTCCTATAAGGGTGGGAGTCGACGCCTTGCTGGAAAAATCATCGCTGACCGCGCTGCCCCATCCGGCGCGCACCATCCTGGTGCTGGCGCTCGCGCCGGCGATCGGGCTCGGCATCGGCCGCTTCGCCTATGCGCTGGTGCTGCCCGACATGCGCGACAGCCTCGGCTGGAGCTATTCCGCCGCCGGCTTCATGAACACCATGAACGCGGCCGGCTATCTCGCCGGCGCGCTCGGCGCGGCGCGGTTCGCGCGCCGGGTCGGGCTGTTCGGCGCCGCCTGGATCGGCACGCTGGCCTGTGTGATCTCGCTGGCGCTGTGTGCGGCGAGCGCGAACTTCGCCGTGCTGAGCGTGGCGCGGCTGCTCGCCGGTGCCGGCGCCGCGGTGTCGTTCGTCGGCGGCGGTGCGCTCGGCGCTGTCATCGCCCAGTCGCAGCCGGCACGGGCTTCGCTGCTGCTCGGGCTGTTCTACACCGGCCCCGCGCTCGGCATCGTGCTGTCGGGCCTCGTGGCGCCATTCCTGCTGCAAGGCTTTGGACCCGGCTCGTGGTGGATCGTGTGGGCGGCGCTCGCCGCGATCTCCGCAGTGCTTGCGCTGGTGCTGCGGCTCAACCCGATCGAGTCGCCGCCGCCGGCCGCCAACGCCCATGCGATCCGGATCGCCATCCTCCCGATCCTGATCTACCTCGCCGGCTATTTCTGCTTCGGCGCCGGCTACATCGCCTACATGACCTTCATGATCGCCTATGTTCGCGATGCCGGTGGCGGCGCACTGGCGCAGAGCGCGTTCTGGTGCCTGATCGGCGGCGCGGCCTTCGCTTCGCCCTGGATCTGGCGCGGCCTGCTGGCGCGCGGCGCGAGCGGCATGAGCACCGCGATCCTGATCGGCGTCACCATGGTCGGCGCAGCGCTGCCCCTGATCTGGCACACGCCCGTGGCGCTGGCGCTGTCGGCTCTGGTGTTCGGCAACGCTTTTTTCGCCGTGGTCAGCGCCACCACCGCGTTCGTGCGGTTCAACTATGCGACCGACGCCTGGCCCAATGCGATCGCCGTCGTCACCATCGCCTTCAGCCTCGGCCAGACGCTGGGCCCGATGGTGACCGGGGCGATCAGCGATGCGATCGGCAGCCTCGGCTCGGCGCTGATCGTCTCGGCGCTGACGCTCGCCATCGGCGCCATCGCCTGCACCTTCCAGCGCCGGCTGCCGCCGGCGCATTGAGCACGATCACGACGCCCGGGCGCCGCGCAGCAAGCGCCACCAGCTGCGGCGCGGCGTTTCGGTGGCGGCGGCATCGGTCCCGGAGCGGCTGAAGAACGACTGCACCGCGACGAAGAACACGGGCACCATCAGCAGCGCCAGCATCACCACCGCGATCATGCCGCCCATCACGCCGGTACCGAGCGCCTGCTGGCTCTTGGCGCCGGCACCGCTGGCGATCACCATCGGCAGCACGCCGCAGACGAAGGCGAGACCGGTCATCAGGATCGGCCGGAAGCGCAGCCGGCAGGCCTCGAGCGTCGCCTCGCGCAGCGAGCGGCCCTGCGTCCGCAGATCCCTGGCGAACTCGATGATCAGGATGGCGTCCTTGGCGGCGAGACCGATGATGGTGACGAGGCCGACGGTGAAATAGACGTCGTTGGGCAGGCCGCGCGACATCGCCGCGACCACCGCGCCGCAGATGCCGAGCGGCACGGTCATCAGCACCGCCAGCGGAATGGTCCAGCTCTCGTACAGCGCCGCAAGACACAGGAACACCACCAGCGCCGACAGCGCCAGCAGGAACGGCGCCTGCGCCCCCGACAGCTTCTCCTGCAGCGACTGGCCCGTCCACTCATAGCCGAAGCCGCGCGGCAGCTGCGCGGCGAGCTTTTCCATCTCGGCGATGGCATCACCCGAGGTGAAGCCCGGCCGCGCCGAGCCGCTGATGCGCACCGACGGGTAGTAGTTGAAGCCGACGACCTGGGTCGGACCCACCGCCCACTTGACGGTGGCGAACGACGACAGCGGCACCAGCTCGCCGCGCGCATTGCGCACATGGTAGGCGAGGATGTCGTTCGGGTTCATGCGCCCGGCGCTGTCGGCCTGGACGATAACCCGCTGCATGCGGCCGCGGTTCGGGAAGTCATTGACATAGTTCGAGCCGAGATTGGTCGAGATGGTCGCGTTGATGTCGGCGAACGCCACGCCGAGCGCGGCCGCCTCCTCGCGGTCGATCAGGAGCTGCACCAGCGGCGCCTCGGGCAGGCCTTCCGCATAGACATCCTGCAGGATCGGGCTGCGCTTCGCCGCCGCGAGCAGGCTGTCCTTCGCCTGCATCAGCGCGGCATAGCCTTTCTGGCCGCGGTCCTGCAGGCGGAAGCTGAAGCCCGAGGAATTGCCGAGGTTGTCGATCGGCGGCGGCTGCAGCGCCGAGATCTTGGCATCGCGCACCGAGGCCAGCGACGTGTTGACGTCCGCGACGATGGCGGCGGCGGAATCCTTCGGCCCGCGCTCCGACCAGTCCTTGAGGCTGACGAACGCCTGCGCGGTATTCTGGCCCTGGCCGAGGAAGCTGAAGCCGGTGAGGAAGGTGACATTGTCGATGCCGGCGCGGGTCTTGAGATACGCCTCGACCTTCTCCACCGCGCTGGCGGTGCGATTGAACGAGGAGTCCGATGGCGTCTGCACGTCGACCGTGAGGAAGCCCTGGTCGTCGATCGGCAGGAAACCGCCCGGCAGACGGATGAAGGCCAGCGTCAGGCCTGCCAGCAGCGCGACATAGACCAGCATCAGCCGGCCGGTGCGCAGGATCGACCAGCCGACGATGCGGCCATAGCCGTCCTTCACCGCCTCGAGCCTGCGGTTGAACCAGCCGAACAGCCCGCGACGCGCATGGCCGTGGCCGGCCTCGACCGGCTTGAGCAGGGTGGCGCACAGCGCCGGCGTCAGCGACAGCGCCATCAGCGCCGAGAAGCTGATCGCCGCGACGACCGTGACCGAGAACTGGCGGTAGATGATGCCGACCGAGCCCGGGAAGAACGCCATCGGCACGAACACCGCGACCAGCACCAGGGTGATGCCGATGATGGCGCTGGTGATCTGCGTCATGGCCTTGCGCGTCGCCTCGCGCGGCGGCAGCCCCTCCTCCGCCATGATGCGCTCGACGTTCTCGACGACGACGATGGCGTCGTCGACCAGGATGCCGATCGCCAGCACCATGCCGAACATGGTCAGCATGTTGATGGAGTAGCCGAACAGCAGCAGCGTGGTGCAGGTGCCGAGCAGCGCCACCGGCACCACGATGGTGGGAATGAGGGTGTAGCGGAAGTTCTGCAGGAACAGGAACATCACCACGAACACCAGCACCACCGCCTCGATCAGGGTCTGCACGACCTTGCTGATCGACGCCTTCACCACCGGGGTGATGTTGTAGGGAATGTCATAGGTGATGTTGGCCGGAAAGAACTTCGACAGTTCCTTCATCTTGGCCTCGACCGCATTTGCGGTGGCGAGCGCGTTGCCGGTCGGCGCCAGCAGCACCGACAGGCCGGCGCTCGGCTTGCCGTCCTGACGCGTCGTGAACTGGTAGCCCATGCCGCCGACCTCGACGCGGGCGACGTCGCGCAGCCGCACCGTCGAGCCGTCGGGATTGGCGCGCAGCACGATGGCGCCGAACTCCTCGGGCGAGGCGAGCTGGCCCTTCACCAGCACCAGGGCGGAGATCTGCTGATCCCGGCGGCTCGGCTCGGCGCCGATGCTGCCGGACGCGACCTGGGCGTTCTGCGCCGAGATCGCCCTGGTGACATCGTCGGCGGTCAGGTTGTAGCCGACGAGCTTGGCCGCATCGAGCCAGATGCGCAGCGAGCGCTCGGTGGAGTACAGCGTGGCGCGGCCGACGCCGGGAATACGGCGGATTTCACCGAGCACGTTGCGGATCATGAAATCGCCGAGGCCGACCTCGTTGAGGCTGCCGTCGGTCGACTGCAGGGTGATGATCTGCAGCACCGCGCTCGACGCCTCTTCCACCAGGATGCCCTGCTGGATCACGGCACGCGGCAGCCGCGCCTCGACGCGCTTGATGCGGTTCTGCACCTCGACCGAGGCGAGGCTGGAATCGGTGCCAGGCACGAAGTTGGCGGTGATCTCGACCTGTCCCAGCGAATCGCTGGTCGATTCGAAATTCAGGATGCCGGAGGCACCGTTGAGCTCCTCCTCGATCAGCCGCGTCACGCTGTTGTAGAGCTCCTCCGGCGATGCGCCGGGATAGCTGGTCGAGACCGAAATCGAGGGCGGCGCGATGATCGGATACTGCGCGACCGCCAGGAACGGGATCGAAATCGCCCCGATCAGACAGATGAACAGCGCAACCACCCAGGCGAAGATCGGGCGGTCGATGAAAAACGCGGGCATGAACAGGTTCCTCGAAACCGGGATGGCGTTGACGTCAGGTCACTTCAATCGCGGGCACACGGCCGCGCGCCGGGCGCGGCACGCGTCCGGCGGACGACACGGCTGCAAACATCAATCCAGCGTGGTGCGCGGCGCCGGCGATGGCGCGTGGACGGCCGCCGCGGAGCGATGCGGGGCATCGGCCGTCTGCGCGACCTCCTTCCACGGTGCCGGCTTGACCACATCGCCGACAGCGAACTTCTGGAATCCTTCGACCACGACGCGCTGGCCGGGGGCGAGTCCTTCGGTGACCAGCCACAGGCCGTCCACCAGGTTGCCGGTGCGCACCGGCTGCGCCAGCACGCGATTGTCGTCCGTTACGACATAGACCTCGCTGCCGCCGGCACTGTTGCGCTGGATCGCCTGCGGCGGCAGCGCGAGGGCGTCGGGATCGCGGCCCTGCTCGATCTGCACGCGGACATACATGCCCGGCAGCAGCTCATGCTTGGGATTGCTGAATTCGCCACGCAGCGTGACCTTGCCGGTGTTGGCGTCGACCTTGGCGTCGGAGAACAGCAGCCGGCCGTCCAGCGGATATTCGGTGTCGTCGTCGAGCAACAGGCGGACCTTGGCCGCATCGGGCGCGACACGGTCGAGATCGCCGCGCTCGAAATCGCGGCGCAGGCGGTTGAGTTCGCTGACCGACTGGGTGAAATCGGCATAGACCGAGTCGAGCTGCTGGATGGTGGCAAGGCTCGCCGCCTCGTTCTGCACCACCAGCGCGCCCTCGCTGAGCAGCGCCGCACCGATGATGCCGCTGATCGGCGCACGGATGGTGGCATAGCCGAGGTTGAGCCGGGCGCGCGCGACGTCGGCGTTACGCCCTGCGACATCGGCCTCGGCCTGCCGCAGCGCCGCGATCGCGGTCTCGTTGGTGGCCTGCGAGGCGGCCTGGGTGGTCGCCAGGATGCCGATGCGGCGGGCGTGCTGCGCCGCCTGCTCCTTGACCGCGTCGGCCTTGGCGAGCGCCGCTTCGGCGGCCTGCAGCTCGACCTCGAACGGCTTGGGATCGATCTGGTACAGCGCGTCGCCGGCATTGACGCGGCCGCCCTGCTGAAAGGTTCGTTCGACAATGATGCCGGACGCACGCGGGCGCACCTCGGCGACGCGCAGCGGCGCGATACGCCCGGGCAGCTCGCGGATGATGGCGCGCGGCGACGCCTTCACCGTGACGACGCTGACCTCCGGCGGCACCGGCGGCGGCGCCGACGCCACGCTGGCGTCGTTGCACCCCGCAAGCAGCACGGCAGCGCCAAGCAGCAACAGGGACGGAACAACGGGCGAGCGTCGGAGCATTCCTCGAGACCTTGTGATCGGAAGCGGCGGAGCGGCCGCGGGCGCATCAACCGCAGTTGATTCTGAACAATCGTTCATCGGCCTACAGTGACGCGTGGCCTTTTGCGTCGCAACATCATGAGCCGGCGACGTGATGTCGCGCGCTCATAACCGGCTCTGTCGCAAAGGTTTTCTGATGCGTTCCAACGCTCACGATTGTGTTAGCGCGAGGGAACCCAACACGCGGCGCGTACACCTGCGCCGTCCTGTCGCACAAAGCTGCGGCGGCCGGACGCATCCGCCCGGCCGCCGCACATGCCATTTCGCCGCAACGCGCGGCGCTTAATCAACCACGGCGCAGGCGATGCGCCCGCCGGCATTGCCGGTCGGATCGGTCCTGTAGTCGTCAGCAGCCGCATGGATGACGAATGCCGTACCCTCGGGCTTGTAGAGCGAGTTCGGCTTGCCCTTGTCGAGCGTCACCGCCGTATTGACGATCTCGACCGCAACCTCGCCGGAGGCCGGCACGATCAGGTTCGGCATGTCGCCGGCATGATGGCCGTCGGCCGACATCATGCCATGCTTCTTGTTGTCGGGATTGAAATGGCCGCCGGCCGTGGTGAAAGGCGGCTCGCACTTGCCGACCGCGTGGACATGAAAGGCATGCTCGCCCGGCGGCAGGCCCCTGGCCGTCAGCTTGACCAGCACGCCGTCCGAGACGGCGGTGAGGTCGATGGCGCCGATAGCCGCGCCATCTGCATTCTTGACGGTGGCCTTGGCGGATTGGGCGGACGCACCGCCGATGGACAGGGCCGCCATCGCGGCGGCGGCCAGAAATGCGCGAACGATCATCAGGGCCTCATCACGTCATGGCAATGCATGACGCTAGCACGTCTCAGCCACGGGCGCAGTGCACTAACTGCCGCTGAAGGCGTTGTAGCCCTGGTTCTCCCAGTAGCCGCCCTTGTAGTCGTTGGTCACTTCCATGCCGATCACATACTTCGGGTTCTTGAAGCCGAGCTTGGTCGGCACCCGGATCTTCATCGGATAGCCATAGGCCCTTGGCAGGATGTCGTCGCCGAACTTGAAGGTCATCTGGGTCTGCGGATGCAGCGCGGTCGGCATGTCCAGCGTGCTGGTATAGCCCTCCGCGCAGCGGAACCAGCAGTATTTCGCCCGGGTGTCGGCCCCGACCAGCTTCAGGAAGTCGCGCAGCGGCGTTCCCGTCCAGCTGCCGATCGCGCTCCATCCTTCCACACAGATGTGGCGGGTGACCTGCTTGACCTGCGGCAGGGCGTGGAGCTCGTCCAGCGTCCAGGCCTTCTTGTTGTCGACGAGGCCCGTGACCTCGAAGCGGTAGTCCTTGCCGTCGACGTCCGGCGCATCGTCGAGGGCATAATAGGCGTTGAACGGAAATGGTTTGGTGATCGCGCTCTCGGCGTAGGTCGGCGCCAGCGTGTTGGGATTGAACAGCGCCGCCTGCACCGCGTCGTTGAACTTCGACACCTGAGCCAGCAATGCGTCGGCGGAATCGCTGTCGATGACGTTGCAGCCGGTCAGCAGGGTCAGCGCGCCGAAGCTGGCGCCCCCGGCGATAAAGCGCCGCCGTGACAGCTCCGGCATCAGCTTGACCGCGTCGCGGACCAGCAGCGACTTGTCGACGCCGGGAATGATGAGCTCGCGAAGCCTTCTCATGATGTCCTCCTCAGCGACCGATGATCATGGCGCGCAGGCTCTTCGGCACGAGCAACGCCAGCGCGACATGGACGACCAGGAACGCGACGATCGCGGCCATGCAGAAGAAGTGAACGTAGCGGGCGGTATCATAACCGCCGAACAGCGCGGTCAGCCACTGCAGCTGCACCGGTTTCCAGATCGACAGGCCCGACAGCACGATGACGATGCCGATGAGGATGATGCCGCCGTAGAGCAGCTTCTGGACCTGATTGTAGGTCGAGAGATCCGCGTGCGACAGCCGGCCGGTCAGTGCGGCGCGGGTGTCGGCGATGACGCCGGCGGGGGTCAGCGGCAGCAGCTTGCGGCGGAAGCGGCCGGTGACAAGGCCGCTGACGACATAGATCAGGCCGTTGACCATCAGCAGCCACATCGCCGCGAAATGCCACAGCAGCGCGCCGCCGAGCCAGCCGCCAAGCGTGATGGCGTGCGAGAAGGTAAAGTCGAACAGCGGCGAAGCGTTGTAGATCTGCCAGCCGGACATGATCATCAGGATCATGGCGAGCGCGTTGATCCAGTGCACGATCCGCACCCAGGCCGGCTGGATCACCTTGGCCGGCATCGCGGCCGCTTCGCCATCACCGGCCCGGCCGCGGTCGGCCGGAAGGCTCGAGGTGACACTGGACATGAACTTGCTCCTTGCGCAGCGTTGGATCCTGGGCCTGCTCTGTGACCAATACGGCGTTCCGTCGGCATTGTTACGCAGCCGCCGCGCAAAAGTGGAGACCGGTCACGGCATCGGCATCGAGCGCCGCGCTGCCGCCGATCAGTTTCCCGTGAACGGTCGTCGATGGGCTCCGTGTCGCAAGTCGGCGAGCCGGACAGGGCCGGCTCGCCGTTGCGCCGGACGGACGGTTTGGGGGAACCGGCCGCCGCGAGGCCCCGGTCAGCCCGGAAGCAGCACGGTGTCGACCACGTGAATCACGCCGTTCGACTGCAGCACGTCCGGGATGGTGACCGTCGAGGTGCCGCCCTTGGCATCGGTGATCGAAAGCTTGCCGGCTTCCGGCTGCTTGATGGTGATCTCGTCACCCTCGACGGTCTTGAACTTGGCGGAGCCGCCGCCGTCCTTGACCGCCTTCATCAGCGACGTCGCGGTGAGCCGGCCCGGCACCACATGATACGTCAGCACCGCTGTCAGCTTGGGCTTGTTCTCCGGCTTCAACAGCGCATCGACGGTGCCGGCCGGCAGCTTGGTGAACGCGGCATTGGTCGGGGCGAACACCGTGAACGGCCCGGCGCCTTCCAGGGTCTCGACGAGGCCGGCGGCCTTCACCGCGGCGACCAGCGTGGTGTGGTCCTTCGAGTTGACGGCGTTCTGGATGATGTTCTTGGAGGGATACATCGGCGCGCCGCCGACGTTCACGGTCTTTTCACCCGACATCTTATCCTGTGCGACGACCGGCGCCGCCGCGATCAACGCTCCGACGGCCACGGCCGACAGCAGAACTGTGAACTTGGACATGTATAATCTCCCGATGAAATGCGGCGGACCATCCGCCGGCGATCTGAGGTGTCGACGGCGGGGGCACCCTGGTCGGTCGCCCGCGCCGATGATTGATCTACGGGGCGCGCCATAACGGGTTTCCGGAATATTTTTGCGGCCGCGCTGAAACTTTCCGGCACCCTCGCCGTCCGTCCCCGCGCTTGATCTCCCCCTTCAAATGGGCGAATAAATTTGCCTGCCCCCTGCTGCGTCGGGACCGCCCAACTGCGAGCCTCTTAAGCCATGACCGCCAACCTGTTTTCGCGCCTGTTCGACGATGTGAAGGATCTGGATCGGCTGGCGATCGAAACGCCGGATGGCGGGCGGATCAGCTATGGCGACCTGATCGAGCGCTCGGGCCGGACCGCGAACCACCTGGTGGCGCGCGGGGTCAAGGTCGGCGACCGTGTCGCCGTGCAGGTGGAAAAGTCGGTCGAGGCGCTGGTGCTGTATCTGGCGACGGTGCGGGCCGGCGCCGTGTTCCTGCCGCTCAACACCGCCTACACCTTAAACGAGATCGATTATTTCATCGGCGACGCCGAGCCGTCGCTGGTCGTCTGCGACCCTGCGAAGGTCGAGGGCGTCACCACGCTTGCCCGGCGTGTCGGCGCCGAGGTCGAGACGCTGGACGCCGCCGGCCGCGGCAGCCTCTCCGACGGCGCCGCGCAGCAGGACGCCGCATTCGTGACGGTTGCGCGCAACGGCGACGACCTTGCCGCCATTCTGTATACGTCCGGCACCACGGGCCGCTCCAAGGGCGCGATGCTCAGCCACGACAACCTGGTGTCGAACTCGCGGACGCTGGTCGACTTTTGGCGCTTCACCGATCGCGACGTGCTGATCCACGCCCTGCCGATCTATCACACCCACGGCCTGTTCGTGGCCAGCAACGTCACGCTGTTCGCGCGCGCGTCGATGATCTTCCTCAGCAAATTCGATCCCAACCAGGTGATCGACCTGATGGCGCGCGCCACCGTGCTGATGGGCGTGCCGACCTTCTACACCCGCCTGCTGCAGAACCAGCGGCTGTCACGCGACACCACCAGCCATATGCGGCTGTTCATCTCCGGCTCCGCGCCGCTGCTCGCCGACACCCATCGCGAGTGGTCGGCGCGCACCGGCCACGCCGTGCTCGAGCGCTACGGCATGACCGAAACCAACATGAACACCTCGAACCCCTATGACGGCGACCGTGTGCCCGGCGCCGTCGGCCTGCCGCTGCCCGGCGTGTCGGTGCGCGTCACCGATCCGGAGAGCGGCACGGAGCTCGCCCGCGACGCGATCGGCATGATCGAGGTCAAGGGCCCCAACGTGTTCAGGGGCTACTGGCGCATGCCGGAGAAGACCAAGTCCGAGTTCCGCGGCGATGGCTTCTTCATCACCGGCGACCTCGGCAAGATCGACGGCAAGGGATACGTCCACATCCTCGGCCGCGGCAAGGACCTCGTGATTTCCGGCGGCTTCAACGTCTATCCGAAGGAAGTGGAGAGCGAGATCGACGCCATCGCGGGCGTGGTCGAGAGCGCTGTCATCGGCGTGCCCCATGCCGATTTCGGCGAGGGCGTCACCGCCGTGGTGGTGGCCGACAAGACGAAGGCGCTGAGCGAGGACGCCGTCCTGCAGGCGCTCGACGGCCGCCTCGCCAAGTTCAAGATGCCCAAGCGGGTGATCTTCGTCGACGATCTGCCGCGCAACACCATGGGCAAGGTGCAGAAGAACGTGCTGCGCGACACCTACGCGACGCTCTATACCAAGGCGACCTGACGCCCTCCCCGGCGCGGCCCGCCCGGCCGCACCGGCGGCTTCGAGCCTTCGGCCGGAGCGAAGACCGCCTGCGGATACTCCTGATTGCGTCCCTGTCGCCCCTCGGCTCATGCTCGGCGCGATTGGCGCCGGACGCCGCACAGACTTGGTGGCGCCGTGACGACGACCTCGCGCAGGTGAATCATGCTTCAGACATCATGCGTCGTTGACGACTCTCGCGGTCGAAATCGGCTGGTATACCAGCGTTCCGCAAGTGATGAACCTGCGTTCGCGTCATGGTCATTTCTGCGTTGCGCTCAATCTTGTGACTTCGTAAATAGAATTGCTCTATCCAGCCGCCCGCAGCGCCGCCGAGTCATGGCCGCAACCTGCAACCCGTAAAAGACATCGATGACTGTCCAAACAAATCGTCCGCTTTCGCCGTTCTTGACGTATCGCTGGACGCTGACGATGGTCCTGTCCATCGTTCACCGCGCCACCGGCGTTGCGCTGTATGTCGGCACCCTGCTGATGGCCTGGTGGCTGATCGCCACCGCCTCCGGTCCCACCGCCTACGCCAACATCCAGGCCTTCACCTCGAGCTGGATCGGCCGGCTGATCCTGTTCGGCTACACCTGGGCGCTGCTGCATCACATGCTCGGCGGCATCCGTCACTTCGTCTGGGATCTGGGCTACGGCTTCGGCCCCACCGAGCGTGAATGGCTGACCCGCGCGACGCTGATCGGCTCGATCACGCTGACGCTGGTGATCTGGATCATTGCCTATGCCGTTGGAGGCGCGCGATGAGCGACACCAAGACCCAGGCCCGCTCGATCCGCACCCCGATCGCCCGGGTGCGCGGCCTCGGCGCCGCCCACAGCGGCACCAGCGACTTCTGGCGCCAGCGGCTGACCGCCCTCGCCCTGCTGCTGCTGTTCATCCCGGTCGTGCTGATCATCCTGACCCTGCTCGGACGCAATCACGCCGCCGCGGCCCAGATTCTCGGTTCGCCGCTGATCGCGATCATCATGACCCTCTTCATTATCGCCAGCACCTGGCACATGAAGATCGGCATGCAGGTGGTGATCGAGGACTATGTCCACGACGAGAAGGTGAAGCTCGTCGCCGTCATCGCCAACACGTTCTTCGCGGCAGCCGTCGGCCTCGCCTCGATCTACGCCATTATCAAACTGTCATCTGGAGTGTAGCGCATGGCCGCCAACGGCACTGGCGCTCCGGCCACCAACGGCCACGCCTACCCCATCGAAGATCACACCTATGACGTCGTCGTCGTCGGCGCCGGCGGCGCCGGCCTGCGCGCCGTCGTCGGCTGCAGCGAGGCCGGTCTGCGCACCGCCTGCATCACCAAGGTGTTTCCGACCCGTTCGCACACCGTCGCGGCGCAGGGCGGCATCTCCGCCTCGCTCGGCAACATGCACAAGGACGACTGGCGCTGGCACATGTACGACACCGTCAAGGGGTCGGACTGGCTCGGCGACCAGGATTCCATCGAATACCTCGTGCGCAACGCGCCGGATGCCGTCTACGAGCTCGAGCACTGGGGCGTGCCGTTCTCGCGCACCGAGGACGGCAAGATCTATCAGCGCCCGTTCGGCGGCATGACCATCGATTTCGGCAAGAGCCAGGCGCAGCGCACCTGCGCCGCCGCCGACCGCACCGGCCACGCCATGCTGCACACGATGTACGGCCAGGCGCTGCGCCACTCGGCCGAGTTCTACATCGAGTTCTTCGCCATCGACCTGATCATGGACGATCAGGGCGTCTGCCGCGGCGTCATCGCGCTCAAGCTCGACGACGGCACGCTGCACCGCTTCCGCGCCCAGACCACCATCCTGGCGACCGGCGGCTACGGCCGCGCCTACGCGTCGTGCACCTCGGCGCACACCTGCACCGGCGACGGCAACGCCATGGCGCTGCGCGTCGGCTTGCCGCTGCAGGACATGGAGTTCGTCCAGTTCCACCCGACCGGCATCTACGGTTCGGGCTGCCTCGTCACCGAGGGTGCCCGCGGTGAGGGCGGCTATCTCGTCAATTCCGAAGGCGAGCGCTTCATGGAGCGCTATGCGCCGTCCGCCAAGGACCTCGCCTCGCGCGACGTCGTCTCGCGCGCGATGACCATCGAGATCCGCGAAGGCCGCGGCGTCGGCAAGAACAAGGACCACATCTTCCTGCACCTCGATCATCTCGATCCGAAGGTGCTGCACGAGCGTCTGCCGGGCATCTCGGAGTCGGCGAAGATCTTCGCCAACGTCGACGTCACCCGCCAGCCGATCCCGATCGTGCCGACCGTGCACTACAACATGGGCGGCATCCCCACGAACTTCCACGCCGAAGTCGTCACCAAGAAGAACGGCGACGACAACGCGGTGGTGCCCGGCCTGATGGCGGTGGGCGAAGCCGCCTGCGTGTCCGTGCACGGCGCCAACCGTCTCGGCTCCAACTCGCTGATCGACCTCGTGGTGTTCGGCCGCGCCGCGGCGCTGCGCTGCGCCGAGAAGCTGACCCCGAATGCCAAGCAGCCCGACCTGCCGGCGACCTCGGCGGATCTCGCGCTCGGCCGCCTCGACCGCTTCCGCAACGCCTCCGGCGGCACGCCGACCGCGCAGCTACGCGCCAACATGCAGAAGGTGATGCAGACCAACTGCGCCGTGTTCCGCACCGGCGACGTGCTGCGCGAGGGCCAGGACCTGATCCACAAGGTCCATGGCGGCATCGGCGACATCGGCGTCAGCGACCGCTCGCTGGTCTGGAATTCGGACCTGATCGAGACGCTGGAGTACGACAACCTGATCTCGCAGGCGGTGGTGACGATGGATTCCGCCGCCAACCGCACCGAGAGCCGCGGCGCCCACGCCCGCGAGGACTTCTCGGAGCGCGACGACAAGACCTGGATGAAGCACACGCTGTCGTGGATCGACGATCGCGGCAACACCACGATCAACTACCGTCCGGTCCACGACTACACCATGACCAACGACGTGCAGTACATCCCGCCGAAGGCCCGCGTCTACTGACGCGGACCTTCCTCTACACCCCTTGAACGAACACCCGGACGGCTCGCAGAAGGCTCGAGATCAATGGTTGAATTCTCACTTCCCAAAAACTCGAAGATCACGGGCGGCAAGACCTGGCCGAAGCCGACCACCACCGGGGAGCTGCGCGAGTTCAAGATCTATCGCTGGAATCCGGACGACGGCAAGAATCCGAGCACCGACACCTATTATGTCGACACCTCGGATTGCGGCCCGATGGTGCTGGACGGTCTGATCTGGATCAAGAACAACATCGATCCGACGCTGACCTTCCGCCGCTCTTGCCGCGAAGGCGTGTGCGGCTCCTGCGCGATGAACATCGACGGCCAGAACACGCTCGCCTGCACCAAGTCGATGCATGACGTCGACGCCGGCGCTGTCGACGTGAAGCCGCTGCCGCACCAGCCGGTGGTCAAGGACCTCGTCCCCGACCTCACCAACTTCTACGCCCAGTACGCCTCGATCGAGCCGTGGCTGCACACCGTCAGCCCGACGCCGCAGAAGGAGTGGAAGCAGTCCCAGGAGGATCGCCAGAAGCTCGACGGCCTCTACGAGTGCATCCTCTGCGCCTGCTGCTCGACCTCGTGCCCGAGCTACTGGTGGAACAGCGATCGCTTCCTCGGCCCCGCCGCGCTGCTGCAGGCGAGCCGCTGGGTCAACGACAGCCGCGACGAAGCCACCGGCGAGCGCCTCGACAACCTCGAGGATCCGTTCCGCCTCTATCGCTGCCACACCATCCTGAACTGCGCCAAGGCGTGCCCGAAGGGGCTCAATCCCTCCAAGGCGATCTCCGACCTCAAGCTCAAGATGGTCGAGCGGCAGATCTGACGTTCCGCAGTTCTCCGGTTCTGCGCAAGCGGCGAAGCCCCAGGCTTCGCCGCTTTTTCGTTGCCCGTCTGGATCGCCTGCCTGCTCCGGCCGGCCTCGTGCCCGGCACGCGCCACGACTTGCCACCCGCACCCGCTCGGGTACCCTTCGGCAACCTGCAGGGATATTCGGAAGGTTGCCATGATCGACCACATCGGATTTCCGGTTTCCGACTACGAGCGGGCGAAAGCGTTCTACGCGCAAGCGCTCGCCCCGCTCGGCTACGTCCTGATGGTCGAGGTGCGACAGGACGACAATGACGCGCCTGCAGCCGGTTTCGGCAGGGACGGCAAGCCGGACTTCTGGATCGGCGGCGAGGGCGGCATGAACAAGCCGCTGCATGTCGCGATCACGGCAAAAGACCGCGCCACTGTTGACGCCTTCCATCAGGCCGCGATCGCGGCGGGCGGGCGCGACAACGGCGCCCCCGGCCTGCGGCCGCACTATCACGCCAACTACTATGGCGCGTTCGTGCGCGACCCGGACGGCCACAACATCGAAGCCGTGTGCCACGCGCCGGCGTGACGCCACACGCGGGCGGGGCTGCATGATGTTGCGCGTGCGCCGGCGCAGACCGCCCGTTCAACGACTCGCGGATACGTTCCACCACCGCGTCGTGATGCCACAGCCCTGACACCACAGCCGTGCCAGACGCGTTGTGAACGGGCGCTGAACATGCGGCGATCGTCGTCGCGTGATGCGCAAAATAAAGTCCCGAGGCCGGATCGCACCCGCCACAATCCGGCCTAACGATTGGTCGTTGATCATCGAGCCGATCCGCTTCGGCAGCCTGCACAGTTTTTGTCAGACTTCATTTCCAGGACAAAACTCCCCATGAAAACACTTCGTCTTGCCCTGCTCGCCACCACGGCGATGTCGTTCGTGCCGGTCGTCGCGACCCACGTGCACGCGCAGACCGCGCCAATGGTCGTTGCGCAACAGCAAGCCCCCGAGGGCGAGAGGAAGCCCGGCCCCGGTGAGCCGCCGAAGGCGCCGCCAGCCGCGCATCCGCCGGGGGCACCGCCGCCGGCTGCTCACCCGCCCGGCCCCGCGCCCGGTGCCGCGCCGCACCCGGCGCCGCCGCCCGCGGCTGCTCCCAAGG
>NZ_JBFRFW010000023.1:0-86259 GCF_052115025.1 Bradyrhizobium sp. 2TAF24
TTCTCTGTCCAGGCCTCACTCCTCATCCTGAGGAGGCGCATCGCGCCGTCTCGAAGGATGAGGCCCGTGACGCAGCTGCCTCATGGTTCGAGACGCGCGTGCCGCGCTCCTCACCATGAGGAGAGAGGTGCGCGCGGCGGGGGGTAACACGTGCGAACATCCGATCCATTCTCTGTCCATGCCTCACTCCTCATCCTGAGGAGGCGCATCGCGCCGTCTCGAAGGATGAGGCCCGCAACTCAGCGGCCTCATGGTTCGAGACGCGCGTGCCGCGCTCCTCACCATGAGGAGAGAGGTACGCGCGGCAGGGAGTAACACGTGCGAACATCCGATCCATTCTCTGTCCAGGCCTCACTCCTCATCCTGAGGAGGCGCATCGCGCCGTCTCGAAGGATGAGGCCCGCAACTCAGCGGCCTCATGGTTCGAGACGCGCGTGCCGCGCTCCTCACCATGAGGGGAGAGAGGCGCAGCCGCGGAGAGGGCAGTTCCACCTTCTCCGTCATGCCCGGGCTCGTCCCGGCCATGACGAAATAAGCTACCCCGCCGCCGCGGCCGGCTTGTCGAGCGGCAGCAGGCCGCGGGCGGCGAGTTCGTCGCGGACGGCTTTCTTGGTGATCTTGCCATAGGCCGACTTCGGCAGCGCGTCCCAGAACACCACGCGCTTGGGCAGCTTGTAGCGCGCGACCTTGCCGTCGGCCCAGGCGAGCAGCTCCGGCTCGTTGAGCTGCGCCCCCTCGGCGAGCACGCACACGGCGACGCCGACCTCGCCCCAGGTCGGATCGGGCACGCCAACCACGGCGACCTCGGCGAGCGCCGGATGGGTCAGGAGCTTCTCCTCGATCTCGCGGGGATAGATGTTGGACCCACCCGAAATGTACATGTCCGAGGCGCGGCCGGTGATGTAGAGGAAGCCTTCCGCATCGACATGGCCGAGATCGCCGGTGCGGAACCAGCCGTCGCGGAACGCCTTCGCGTTGGCTTCGGGATTGTCGTAGTAGCCGGCGAACACCGCGGGGCCGCAGACGCAGATCTCGCCGGTCTCGCCGGGCGCGCGTTCGTGCCCCTCGTCGTCCTGGATCGAAATCTGCATGCCGGTGCGGGCGAAGCCGCAGGTGCCGATGCGCGCGGTCGGATGATCCTCCGCATCGTGCAGCGCCGGCGGCAGCACGGTGATATTGCCCGTGACTTCGCCGAGGCCGAAATACTGCACCAGCACCTTGCCGAGCTTGCCGAGCGCGCGCTTCTGGTCCTCGCGGTACATCGGCGCGCCGGCATAGATGACATAGCGCAGCGAGGAATGATCGTGCGCGTCGACGGACGGATGCTCCGCGAGCATCTTCAAAATGGTCGGCACGGTGAACAGGTTGGTGATGCGCCAGCGCTCGACCAGCCGCCACGCTTCGTCGACATCGAAACGGTCGGACGCCGGCAGCACGGTCTTGACCGCGCGCGCGGTCTGCACCAGCGCATGGATGCCGGCGCCGTGGGACAGCGGCGCCACCACCAGCGAGGCATCTGTGGACGTCGTGCCCGGCATCAGGTCGCAGAGGTGATTGGTGATGACGAACGCCATCTGGCCGTGGGTCAGCACCGCCGCCTTCGGCCGGCCGGTGGTGCCGGAGGTGAAGAAGAACCAGCAGGGATCGTCGCGCACGACGTCGGCTTCCGTCACGGTCGCGCCGTCATGGGCGCGCACCAGGGCGTCGTAGTCCTCGCCGAAGGTCGCCCCACCGATCTCGATCAGAACGCGGATCGCCGGCGCCGCGGCGCGCGCCACGGCGGCGTGGTCGGGGCATTCGCTATGGCAGATCATCGCCACCGCGCCGCTCGCTGCCCCGAGATAGGCGACGTCATCCGACGTCTGGCGGAAGTTGGTCGGCACCCACACCGCGCCGATGCGGAAGCAGACGAACATCGATTCGAACATCTGGTTGCAGTTCTTCGACTGCACCAGCACCCGGTCGCCCTTGCCGATGCCGCGCGCGGCGAGCGCCGCAGCCATCGCATCGACGCGGCGATCGAACGCTGCCCATGTCCACTGCTGCTCGCCCCAGACGAAGGCGATGTCGGCGCCGTGGCGGCGGGCGGCCTGGCGCGCGAAATGCGCCAGGTTCATCACCCGCTGCGACACCGGCGCGAGGCCCCCCTTCGGCGAATGATCGAGGCTGCCGCTCACTTCTGCCGCTCCAGGATCGAGACGTAGTTGGCGACCGCGGCGCCGCCCATATTGAACACGCCGGCGAGCTTCGCGCCGTCGATCTGCATGTCGCCGGCCTCACCCATTAACTGAAGACAGGCCATGACATGCATCGACACGCCGGTGGCGCCGACCGGATGCCCCTTGGACTTGAGCCCGCCCGACGGATTGATCGGCAGGCGGCCGCCCTTCTCGGCGATGCCGTCACGCACCACGCGATAGCCCTCGCCCGGCGCGGCGAGGCCCATCGCCTCGTATTCGATCAGCTCCGCGATGGTGAAGCAGTCGTGGGTCTCGACCAGGCTGAGATCGTCGAGGGTGACGCCGGCCTCGGCGCGCGCCTTGTCCCAGGCGAGGCGGCCGCCGGCAAACGCGGTGGGGTCGCGGCGCGACAGCGGCAGGATGTCGTTGACATGCTGGCGGGCGCGGAAGCCCACCGCGCGCTGCAGCGTCGCCGCGGTCTCGGCGTCGGCGACGACGATGGCGGCAGCGCCGTCGGAGATCAGCGAGCAGTCGGTGCGGCGCAGCGGTGCTGCGACATAGGGATTCTTGTCGCTGACGGTGTTGCAGAACTCGAAGCCGAAGTCGCGGCGCATCTGGGCGAACGGATTGACCACGCCGTTGCGATGGTTCTTGGCGGCGATGTGGGCAAGCTCGGCGCTGCGGTCGCCGTAGCGCTGAAAGTAGTTCTGGGCGATGCGGCCGAACACGCCGGCGAAGCCGCCGGGGATGTCGCCCTCCTCCTTGCGATAGGACGCGCTCAGGAGAATATCGCCGGTCTCGGCGGTCGGTTTCGCCGTCATCTTCTCGGCGCCGACGACGAGGGCAATGCGGCCGCGGCCGCTGTCGACGAAGTCGAGGGCGGCATAGAGCGCCGCCGATCCCGTGGCACAGGCGTTCTCCAGATGGGTCGCCGGCACATGGGCCAGCTCCGGCACGCTCAAGGCGACCTGCGCGCCCTCGAAGCCCTGCTTGGAGAAGCCGCTGTTCATGACGCCGACATAGACGCCGTCGACCTCGTGGGCGTCGACGCCGGCATGCTCCAGGGCCGTCGTCGAGACGCGGCCGAGCAGGCTTTCGACATCGGGATCGTCGAGCTTGCCGAAGGGCGAATGGGCCCAGCCGACGATGGAAGCGCGGGTCATCAGGTCTCTCCGTTACGAAAGTGAAAACGTCATGGCAGGAAGCCGATGGAGATCCACGGCACCGCGGCGATCACCGCCGTGCCGATCAGCAGCGCCAGCATGTAGCCCCAGATCGGCTTCATGCCTTCATGGGGTGCGACGCGGGCGATGGCGCAGGCGGCGTAGTAGCCGACGCCGAACGGCGGCGCGAACAGGCCGATGCCCATGGCGAGGATCACCACCATGGCATAGTGCACCTCGTGGATGCCGACCGCGCGGGCGATCGGGAACAGCAGCGGCCCGAACAGCACGATGGCGGGAATGCCCTCCAGCACCGAGCCCAGCACCACGAAGGCGGCGATCGACACCACCATGAAGGTGGCGGCGCCGCCCGGCAGGCCGGTCATCGCCGCGGCCAGCGCGCGCGAGAAGCCGGATTGCGTCAGCCCCCATGCCATGCCGGTGGCGGTGCCGATGATCAGGAGGATCGCACCGGACAGACACGCGGTGTCGACGAGCATCGGCAGGAGACGCGACCAGTCGAACTGGCGGTAGATGAGAAGGCCCGCGAGCACCGCATAGACGATGCCGATGGTCGACACTTCGGTCGCGGTCGCAACGCCCTCGACCACCGCGGCGCGGATGACGAACGGCAGCGCCAGCGCCGGCAGCGCCACCAGCAGCGCGCGGCCGATCTGCCGTCCGCTGGCGCGCGGCGGCAGCGTCACCTCCGCGCGGCGGGCGCGCCACCACACCACGAGGCCGAGCGCCAGCGCCAGCACCACGCCGGGCAGAAGCCCGCCGGTGAACAGCGCGGCGATCGACACGCCGGTGACCGAGCCGATGGTGATCAGCACGAGGCTCGGCGGCACGGTCTCGGTCTGCGCGCCGGTGGTGGCGAGCAGCGCGACGAGATCGCCGGGCTTCGCCCCGCGCTTGATCATTTCCGGAAACAGCACCGGCGCCACCGCGGCCATGTCGGCGGCCTTGGCGCCGGAGATGCCGGACACCAGATACATCGCGCCGATCAGGACATACTGAAGACCGCCGCGGACGTGGCCGAGCAGGCTCGCAAGGCAGGCGACCATGGCGCGCGCCATGCCGGTCATCTCGATGAGCAGGCCCAGAAACACGAACAGCGGCACCGCCAGCAGTATGAGATGGCTCATGCCCTCGTCCATGCGGCCGACCAGCACCATCATCGGCGTGCGGGTGGTGAGCGCGAGATAGCCATAGACCGCAAGGCCGAACGCGAAGGCGATGGGCACGCCGGTGAACACCGCGACCGCGACGACGCCGACAAAGAAGATCACGAGATTGAAGTTGCCGAGGCCGCGGAACAGCGGCTCGGCGAGCCAGAACGCGGCGCCGATCGCGGCCAGCGTCGCCAGCGCACCAAATACGCGCATCAGACTTGCCTCGCGGGCGAGGCGCAGCAGCGCGAACATCACCATGACGCCGATGCCGACGGGCAGCGCCGCGGCGCGCCATGCATTGGAGATCTCCAGCGCCGGCGTGGTGATGAAGGTTTCTTCCTGGGCGTACTCGAACGCCGGCCAGGCGATGAAGGCGAGGAACGCGAGCGCCGCGCCGATGGCAACGACATCGAGAAAGGCACGCGCCGGCGGCGACAGCCGCGCGACCAGCGCGGTCATGCGCATGTGCTCGCCGCGGCGCAGCGCGATCGCCGAGCCCAGCATGGCGAGCCACAGGAACAACATCGAGGCCAGCTCGTCCGACCAGATCAGCGGCCGCTGCAGGCCATAGCGCGCGACCACGCCGGCGAACAGGATGATCACCTCGGCGAGCACCAGCGCCGCGGCGGCGAGCTCGACCAGGCGGCCGAGGCCGCCGTCGAGCCGGGCGAGCACGGCGCGGATGCCGACGGCTGCGCCGCCGGCATGCACGCCGTCATGGCCCGGGCTGTGGGCCATCACGCTCACGACAGCTGGCCCACCGCGGCCTCGAGCGTCGACCATCCCTTGTCGCCGAACTTGCCCTTCCACTCGCTGTAGAAGCCGGCCTTGCGCAGCTTGTCGCGGAACGGCGCCGGATCGGGCTGGTTGAACTTGAGGCCGCGCGCGGCCAGTTCCTTCTCGACGCCCGCGTTGAGCGCAGCAACGTCGGCGCGTTCGTTCTCGGCGGCGGCGTTGATGTGCTTGGCGACGACGGCGCGCATGTCGGCCGGGATCTTCTCCCAGGCGCGGCGGTTGGCGAGGAACCAGAAGCCGTCCCACATGTGATTGGTGACGGAGCAGTAGACCTGCACCTCATAGAGTTTTGCGGTCGAGATCAGCGCCAGCGGGTTCTCCTGGCCTTCCACCACCTTGGTCTGCAGCGAGGAGTAGACCTCGTTGAAGTTGATCGACGCCGGCGCGGCCTCGAACGCCCTGAACATCGAGGTCCACAGCGGCGACACCGGCACGCGGATCTTGAAACCCTTGAGATCCTCCGGGCCGACGATCGGCTTGGTCGACGACGTGATCTGGCGGAAGCCATTGTCCCAGATCTTGTCCATGGCGACGAGATTGGCTTTCGCGATCTCCTCGCGCACGAAGGCGCCGAGCGCGCCGTCCATCGCCTTCCACACCGCGTCGGTGTTGGGGAAGGCGAAGCCGACGCCGTTGATCGCCGCCGCCGGCACCAGCGTCGAGAGAATGAGGCCCGACAGGGTGAAGAACTCGACGCCGCCGGAGCGCAGCTGGCTCAGCGTGTCGGTGTCGGAACCCAGCTGGTTGTTGGGAAACACCTGCAGGTCGAAACGCCCGTCGGTCTCGGCGCGGATCGCCGCCGCCATCTCGCGGGCGCGGATGTTCATGGGGTGCGTATCAGGCAGGTTGTTGGCGTACTTGTAGGTGAAATCGGCTGGCGCGGCGCGCGCGACGAACGGCGCTCCCAGCGTGCCCGCGGCGACGGCGGTGGACACCCCCGACAGGAAGGTGCGGCGCGACAGTGTCATGAATTGCTCTCCCGGCATTGCAGTCAGCGTTTCCAATCGGTCCATCAAATGGACCTTGTTTTGTCTTGATCGCGGCCGCATTGGAAAGGCTGGTGTGCACCCGTCAACCCCATTGTGAAAACCCCATGAATCCGGGCAAAATCGGGGCAGGACGATATCACGAGGTCCATATGGTGGATCACCAGCGCCTGATCGCCGCCCGCAAGGTGGTGCAGAGTTCGACCCGCGCCTCCGAAGGCGGGGCGCAGAGCATCGACCGCGCTGCGACGCTGTTGCTGCTGGTCGGCCGCGCCGGCGTCGCGGGCGCGCGGCTGTCCGATCTCGTGGCGCAATCGGCGCTCGCCAAGCCCACCGTGCGGCGCATGCTGCTGGCGCTGGTGCGCGCCGGCCTGCTCGATCAGGACATGACGACGCGCGCCTATCACATCGGCCCGGAGATCTATGCGCTGGGCACGCTGGCGAGCACGCGCTTCGGCATCCATGGCGCGGCGCTGCGCTCGCTGGTGCGGCTCAGCGAGCATTCCGGCGACACTGCATTCCTGTCGGTGCCGCGCGACGTCTATGCCATCTGCCTGCACCGCGAGGACGGCGGCTACCCCATCCGCGTGCAGGCGCTGGAGGCCGGCGACCGCCATCCCCTCGGCGTCGGCGCCGGCAGCCTCGCCATGCTCGCGGCAATGACCGACGCCGAGGTCGAGACCATCATCGCCGCCAACATCGCCGACGGCTCGCTGAAACCCCATCCGAACTATTCGGCGGCGCGGCTGCGCGACCTCGTGCGGCAGACGCGCGCGAGCGGCTACGCCCTCAACCCCGGCATGATGCTGGCCGGCTCGTGGGCGATCGGCGTCGCCATCCGCGATGCGCGCCAGCGCCCCATCGGCGCCCTCTCCATCGCCGCCATCGAGCACCGCATGACGCCCGAACGCCAGCGCGAACTCGTGCCGCTGCTGCAGGCCGAAGCGCGCGAGGTGGAGCGCCGGCTGGCGAAGACCAAGGCCGGCGCGGAGATGGGGAAGCGGGGCGCGAGATGAGGGCCTACTCGACCTGCGTGCGGCCGAGAAGCCAACCGGCGCATCGATCATTCTCTGCGTCATCACCGGGCCGGCGCGTAAGCGCCGTGACCCGGTGATCCAGCTTCAAAAGCTCCCGTGACGTGGTGAGCAAGCTGGATTGCCGGGTCAAGCCCGGCAATGACGCGGTGGCGATGAGATGCCTCGTACACAAACCCGACCACGCACGCCGCACCTCACACGTGAAGCCGCCAATGCACCACGCCCAGCCGCACCGTCAGCAGCAACATTGCACTCACCCTCACTCCTCATGGTGAGGAGGCGCGCCAGCGCCGTCTCGAACCATGAGGCCGAGGCGCTAGCAGCTTGCGACGGTCCTGCGTCGATCGGCCTATGTGCCTCTTGCGGCCAATCGACTATCCTGCAGCGATCGAGCGGCTGAAGGATGCTCCACGTGTTGAATCCGGTGATGAACAATACGAAGTGGAACGAGCTTCGGCTGGGAATGTACGGGCTCGCGCAAACACCGGCCTGGAGCACACTCTCCACGAATGGCTACAAATCGCGGCCTGATCGCGAATGGTACTATCACTTCAGTATTGGCGGTTATGCCGACATCATCCATGTCGACATCCTCGTGGAGAATGCCGCCCACCGCGAGACAGTGCGACGAGTCCTGCAGCATATCCACGTCCCCGGCGAGGAAACGCCGGAGGGCTTTCGTGTATTCGGGTACCTGCAGGACGGCCAGGCCGCTGACTATCTGTAGCCCTGCCACACAGGCTCGCTCCCCCCCGCACCACGTGTACGGCGGCGACGGAACGCCACCATCATTTCATCCCCTGCTCGAGCTCGTCGAGCTCCTCTCGGGTCGTGACATGCCTGAACTTCAGGCCGCCGAGTTCGTTGGGATCGAGCGGCGTCGCGCCCTCCGGATACTCCATCAATCCCGGCATCAGTCGCTCCAGAAATCGGACGGCATCTCGCGGGCGAGGTCCTCGGCGATCCTGTCGATCTCCGCTGCGATTTTGGCGTCGGAAAGGTTCTGGTTTTCCAGCGCCATGTGTGTGCTCGCCGTCCTGACCAGGGCCGCGGCCTTCTTTCTGGCTTGAGCCATGATGACATCCTGGATGCGGCCCTCCGGCATGATGGCGTAGACGAACCGGCAGCCCATCGCCTCCGCTGCCGCCTGCATCGATTTGATCGACGCGGCGCCGGACAATTCGGCCTGCTCGGCCCGCGCCATGCGGGCAGGCGTTCGACGCTGCCAAAATGATGGGCCGCGCTCCTGACCAGTTGCAAACCAAAATCAGTTGAGTCACACTCGACTGGTTGCAATTTACAAGCAGATGGAATCGTCATGGGCAAGGTGCGTGTCGCGGGATTTGCAGTGTCGATCGACGGCTTCGGAGCCGGCCCCGACCAGGGCCTGGAGCATCCGCTCGGCAAAGGGGGCCGGGAGCTGCACAACTGGTTCTACCCGACGAAGGCCTTCCGATCGATGATCGGGCAGGACGGCGGCACCGACGATCGCTTCGCCCGCGCGGCCATGGCAGGCTTCGGCGCCTACATCCTCGGCCGCAACATGTTCGGCCCGGCGGGCGACAACTGGGGCGGCCCCGACTGGAAGGGCTGGTGGGGCGACAATCCGCCGTATCACGCGCCGACCTTCATCCTCACCCACCACCCCCGCGCACCGATCGTGATGGAGGGCGGCACGACCTTCCATTTCGTCACCGACGGCATCGACGCGGCGCTCGCGCAGGCCAAGGCCGCTGCGGGCGACCGCGACGTTAAGATCGGCGGCGGCGTCGCCACGGTCCGCCAGTACCTGCTCGCCGGCGCGATCGACGAACTGCATCTCGTCCAGTCGCCCATCGTGCTGGGGCGCGGTGAAGCGCTGTTCGCGGGCATCGACCTGCCGGGCCTCGGCTACCGGGTGACGGAAGTGGTCCCGACGGAGCTGGCGACGCATATCGTGCTGACGCGCTGAGCGCGCGGCGGCTTGCAACGCTATTGGGAGAATACCTCTTCCAGCCGCGCGACGAGCTGCGCCCTCGCCGGCGCATCCAGCTTGTCGAGATTGAGCTGCTTCCATTTCACGGCCGGCAGATCGGCCGCGCGGGCGACGCCGAGAAGATCCCAGTCCGGCTCACCGCGCTTGAAGCCGAGCAGAAACACGCGATGCGCTTCGGGCATCCTGCCCGCCACCTCGGCGATGAGCGCTTCGCGCGCTGCCACCAGTTCCTCGAGCGAGACGGGATCGGCGGCCATGCCATCGAAGCCGCGCTCGAACTCGCCACGGATATCCTTGCGCCTCGGCGCGATGACCTCCGCGACCGGACGGTCATGGCTGATCAGATAGACGACGAAGGCGCGCCGCAGGTCATTGTCGACGCCCTCGTTCGCGAGCAGGTCGCGGACGTCGAACAGGTCGCGCGGATGCTGGCGGTCGAGCGCTGCCACGATCTTGCCCGCGTAGAGATCGGCGAATGACACGACCTGCATTTCGGCGAAGCCAAACGAGTCTTCCACCGCGGAAGAGACCGATCTGATCTCGGGATCGAAGACACACCCGCGCAGCACCGGCGTGACCTCGATCTTGATCTGCGCGTCGTGGCCTTGCACCGTCAGCTTGGTGACGATGCCCTCCATCCGGTTGACGACCTCATTGACGCGGACACTGCGCAATCCCGACCGGATGGATGCCGCCATGCGCTTCATCCCGGCATCGATGGCCGCCAGCGATGCTGCGCGCGGAGCGACCGGCAGATAGGTCAGATCGATATCGACCGACAGCCGCGGCATGTCGCGCACGAACAGGTTGATCGCGGTGCCGCCCTTGAGGGCGAAGTCCCGCTCCGCCGCGACGAACGGCATCGCCGCGATGAGCAGCGTCACCTGCCGCTGAAACCGCTCAGACAGGGGCACTCAGGTCCTCCGGCACGGTGATCAGGTACGTGCGATCGAGCTTACCGCCTTTCACCAGCATGCGCTTGCCCTTGCCCAGATCGACCCTGCTGCGATCCAACCGGGCGAGCCAGGCGTGGTTGTGACGCTCCGCGAACCAGAACAGCAGCCGCTTGACCTTCACGCTCCTGCAGTCTTCCAGCAGCCTCTGCAGCCGCCCGGGAGAGAGATTGCGCAGGCCTTCGACCAGCATGTCGACCTGATGGAAGCTCTCATCGTTCGGCAGCTCGTCGAGCAGTTCCAGCAGCGCGCGCTCGGGGGACGACACAACCAGTGACCACTCGCCTTCCCGCAGCGATTTGAATGCCCCCGCCTTCAGGAGGTCGGCCGTGACACCACCGTGTTCGCGCAGGCGCTGTCCGCCATCGGCCGTGACGGGATCGGACGTGACGGGATCTGACGTGAACAGCACGCCGCTGTTGTGAAAGACGAACCGCTCCGCGAGCGGCAGCTTGAACAGCCAGCCGGGCGGCGCGTCGACGCCATGAAGATGCACGACGGTCGATCCATCGGCCCGCAGGTAGTGCGCGAAGCCCTGCAGCTCGAGCGCCGTGCGTCCGCCGACCGTCAGGGGATATCCGAGCAAGGTCTGCAGCGAGACGACGGCATTCTGCCAGGTCAGGGTGCCGAGCGGCCGCTTGAATGTGCCGCGGGTCGGCTGCACCAGCCATCCCGCCGCGACGTATTGCGTACGCAGGCTGGTCGAATAGCCGTTCCGCGTCATCCAGGCGGCGTCGACCAGCAGCCCCGCCGGCAGGGTCCGCTCCAGTCGGTTTAATTTTCCGCCAAAATACTCAGTCATGCTGAGTAAAATAGCGAAATATCAAACCTTGAGCAAGTTTGAAAATGCACTGATTCGCAAAGTAATACTTAGCAAAATAAATGATACATAAACCTGCTTGGCCCGAACTCGGCAGCGCAACCGCCGCCCTGCGCGCAGCGGTCGAAAACCGGCTGCGGGCATCGAATTTCACCTCAAACCGAGCAGGTATGTCGAAAATCAATTCGCGGTTCTGTTCGCGGACATCGCCGACACCCGTTCAGAGACATGGCTGACGGGTGTTCGGAGACATGGGTAACACCTCCATCACACCGCAGCCACCGCTCACGCCGCCCTTACTCCCCCGCATAAAACGCGCTCGGCGGCATGCCGAAGTGTTTTCGGAACATGGCTGTGAAGGCGCTCTGGCTGGCGTAGCCCGCATCGAGGGCGACGTCGATGATGCGCGCGCCGGCGGCGAGGCGCTCCAGCGCGGCGAGGAGGCGCGCCTGGCGGCGCCACTCCGCGAACGTCAGCCCCGTCTCCCTGGCGAACAGGCGATGCACGGTCTTCGCCGTGACGCCAAGACGGCGACCCCATTGCGCGGCGGTGGCGTCGTCGTCGGGCGACGCCATCAGCGCCTCGCACACCCGCCGCAGGGCGGCATGGGCCGGCATCGGCAGATAGAGCGGCAGCACGTCGCGCACCGTGAGTTCGTCCAGCAGCACGTGCAGCAGCCGCTCGTCGCGCGATCCCGCGGCATAGTCGCGGGGAATGCGCACGGCGGCGACCAGGAGCTCGCGCACCAGCGGCGACACGCCGATGACGCAGTTCTCTCGGGGCAAGCCCGGCGCCACCGCCGGATCGACGAACAGCGTGCGGATCTTGACCTCGCCGCACATCCGCACCTCATGCTCGGCGCCGGCGGCGAGCCACACCGCGCGGTTCGGCGGCACCACCCACGTTCCCAGCTCCGACTGCACGATCATCACGCCGGCGATGGCATAGAGCAGTTGCGCGCGCGGATGGGCGTGCCGCCCCGTGGTCATGCCATGGCGGTAGTCGACCTCCATCGCGGCGATCGGCCGCTCGGTGGCGTGATAGGCGAGATGCTTGCGGACGATCGCCGCATCGGTCGGCACCTGCTCCATCGCTCGGCTTTCCTTCGTTGGACGCGTCGGCTCCGGTCCCCGCCCGTGGTCGATCGGCGGAGACCGCCACCGCTGCGGCGAGGCCCTTCCGACCGGTCCAGCACCGGAATGTCCCAAACGCGATAATTCCCGTATCTTGTGCGAGAGACAAACCACGGCGCCCGCCGCTACGCAACGGCCTCTTTCCCTCAAGAGGTCACCATGCAAGCCCTGTCGTTTCTCTATCCGCTGATCGCCATCGTGCTGTGGGCGGGCAAT
Organism: Bradyrhizobium sp. 2TAF24; assembly: GCF_052115025.1. Taxonomy (NCBI): domain Bacteria; kingdom Pseudomonadati; phylum Pseudomonadota; class Alphaproteobacteria; order Hyphomicrobiales; family Nitrobacteraceae; genus Bradyrhizobium; species Bradyrhizobium sp. 2TAF24. The sequence continues at coordinate 12,434 of NZ_JBFRFW010000023.1, forward strand.
GTCATCGCCTCGCGGCTGTCGGCCCATGTCATCGGGCCGCAGGCGATCACCTTCTATCGCCTGGTGCTCGCGGTGGCGCTGATGAGCACGTTCGTGCTGGTGCCGGCGTGGCGCAACCGCGCCACCATCTGGCCGCTGATCGGCAAGCTCGCGATCCTCGGCTTTCTCGCGATGTGCCTGTTCCAGAGCCTGTCGTATCTCGCCGCCGAAAGCACCACGGCGACCAACATGGCGGTGTTCACCGCGCTGACGCCGCTGCTCACAGTGCTGCTGAGCATCGCGCTRCTCGGCGAAGCACCGACGCTCGGCATGGTGGTCGGCGGCGTGATGTCGTTCGCGGGGCTGATCTGGCTGGTGAGCGGCGGCGATCCCTTGGCGCTCGCGGCGCAGGGCGTGCATCTCGGCGATGCGCTGATGTTCGTCGCCGCCCTCGTCTACGCGCTCTATGGCGTGCTCTTGAAGCGCTGGGCGCTGCCGCTGCCGGGCTGGCAGTCGACCTACCTGCAGGCGCTGTGCGCGCTCGCCATCATGTTCCCGGCGCTGCTCGCGACGCCCGCGCCGATGCGCCAGCTCGACGCCACGACGCTGCCGCTGATCGCCTATGCCGGCGGCCTCGCCTCGGTGGTGCTGCCGTTCTTCTGGATCCGCGGCGTCGAGCAGCTCGGCCCGAGCCGCTGCGCGATCTTCATGAACCTGCTGCCGGTGCTGACCGCCGTGATTGCCGTGGCGATGCTGCACGAGCCGATCCGCGCCTATCACCTGATCGGCGGCGGCATCACCCTCGCCGGTGTCGCCTGCGCGCAACTGCTGCGCCGCCCGCTCTGCACGCGCCGCGCGGCGACGCAGGCGGCGGAGTAGGCTGTAAGCGTGGCGGGGCTGCCGTCAGGCAGCTCCGTCGCGGACGCGGCTCAAGACGCCGAGCGGGGCCATGGCCGGAGCGGTGCGAACGTGGGGTAGCCCGTCCGCCGCCAGCGGCGCCGCGGCCGGGGCCGGCGCGGCCGCCGCGTCGGCGAAGGCGATATCAGCCTTCCTGATGCGGGTCCGCAGCGCCATCAGCGGCTTCTCCAGCCCCGCATAGAGCACCCAGGCCGCGGCGAGCGCGGTCAGCGCCGTGCCGATCGCGACGGGGACGGCAGGCGCGAAACACAGCGCGGCCACCACGATGACCGGCTCGTGCACCACGTAGAGCGGAAACGACAGGTCGCCGAGCGCACGGTCGATGCGCGCCAGCCGCCCGCCGACCCGCATGACCGACAGCGCCGCAAACAGCGCGATCAGCAGCATCATGATCAGGGTCTGCGCCAGCCGGTCGCGGGCGAAGCCCGCGGCCTCATGGAAGGCCGGCCGGTTGCACTGGTCGACCACGACGCCGACACATGCGACCGCCGCGATCACGCCGACGATCCGCGCCAGCGTGCGCGACGGCAGCGATGACGCGAGGTAGAGCCCGGCGCCGAGCACGAAATACGGAATGAAGCGCAGCATCGTCGGGGTTGTACGGGTGCTGTCGACCGCGAACACCACTCCCAGCGCGATGGCCCCGACCACCAGCACCGCGCCCTGGCGCCGCGCCGTCGTCAGATAGGGCATGGCGAACAGCGCGGCGAAGCAGACGAGGTAGAACGTGAACTCGACCCGCAGCGCCCACATCACGCCAAGAATTTCGTACTCCGACGTCACGCCCTTGGTGAACGGAAACAGATGCAGCACCGACGCCGCAATCAACTTGGCCATCCGCGGGACGATATGGTCACCCTGCGCAATGAAGGCCGCCCACATGACGGCCGTCAGCGTGATCACCAGCACCACCGCCGGCAGCAGGCGCACGGCGCGATTGGCCAGGAACGCGAAGGGACGATCGAGGTAAACGCGCGCCACGGCCTCCGTGATGATGTAGCCGGACGCCAGGAAGAACACGTCGACCGCGAGCGAGCCGAGCTCGAGATGCTCCTCCCGCGCAACGATGCCGGAGGGCAGGACGGGATGAATATGCTGCAGCACCACGCAGGCCGCCAGCAGCAGCCGAAACGCCCCGAACGGCTTGTAGGTGAGCGCGTGATCCATGCAATGCCCCTGCCTGCTGACGAACCGATGACGTGTGTAAGCAAGCCCGATGCCAGATCATTTCGGGGGACATTTGCGCTGACGGCGCCACGATCGCGCGGGCTGGACGCGCCGTCGCGTGCTCACAGGGCCGTCACGGCCCAGCGCAACACGACCTGTCGCATTCAGAAACAGCTTTGACCGAACGCCCGCGTCCCAATCCTGGGCAGCAGGGACAGATGACCGGTACTCCGGTGGGACGTGACCGAGCGCGCGCCGTCGGGTTGGCCACACCCACTGCGTCATTGCCGGGCGAAGATCGGCGAGGCCCGCTGCTACAAGAGTGACGAATGACAGGCGCCACACACGCCATCGTGGCCGGGCTTGACCCGGCCATCCAGCTTGCTCACAGCGATACGCGCGCTTGTTGAAGCTGGATCACCGGGTCGAGCCCGGTGATGACGCCGAGTGTGCGAAGGCGCTGCGTGTCTTCGCAGCTCCCTCCCCCCTACACGATCTGTGCACCGCTGCCCGGCCCCTTGAGCGCGAAGGCCAGCACCTGCAGGGCCTGGGCGAGGTCGGCGCGGTTGCGGGCGGCGCCGAGGGAGACGCGGAAGCCTCGGCGCGCCTGCGCGCGGCAGACTCTCCGTTGCACGGCCGGCCATACCCTCGAGCCGGATGCGAGGCACGATCGAGAGCACGACCACCACAGCGGTCGCCGCGAGCATCAGTGTCGACGGCGGCGCGCTCTGATAAGTCATGAAGAAGACCGCGAGGGGCAGCGGATAGCGCTAATGTAGAGGCTGCTGGAAAATCGACGCAGACCACCTGCAGCGATGGCGCAAAGCGCAGGGAGCGGCAGCTCAGCACCATGCCGGCGCCGAATCACAGCAGACACGCCCCATCGAACTATAGCGCGCGGCGCAGGCCGATTGCCGGAGTGATGTCCACCACGCTCGCGATCGCCAGCCATCGCGAGCGCGGGCAGATCGCCTGCGCCGCGAGCTCCGCGACGACATAGGCAGCATCGCGCGCCCGGCCGCGATCAGGATCAGCGCGCACACCAGGGTCACGACCACGCTGCCGAGCAGCGGCGGATAGATGCGCCGCATTGGCGGTCGGACACACCGAGGACAGTCGGCTGCTTCTTCGTACGCGATACTCTGCACGAGGCAGTCAGGCATTGGGGAGGCTGCGACCACGGGTTCCAAAATCCGAACGGCTCCCTACGTACCCGATACGAAACGAGAACACCCTTGACGCGGTCTTCCGCGTCAGCTATTAATATTACCAGATAGGTAACAAAAGCGCCGATGCATTGATTACTAAATAGGTACCAAATGGAAATTGGAGCCAAAGGTAAGCTCAAGGCGGCGCTCGAAAGCGAAGCAGCATGTCAGAAGCAATATGGCCGTGACATGATGAAGAAAATCATGCTGCGCCTGAGTGAGCTCCGTGCCGCCGTGTCACTGGCGGACTTTTGGCCGCCGATGTCTGGGCCTGAACGTTGCCATGAATTGAAAGGAGAACTTGCGGGCACCTTTTCGATCGATCTGAAACAGCCCTATCGACTGTTATTCGTGCCAATCGAGGAGAATGCCCCGAAGGACCGCTCCGATGAACAAAAGCGGTGGGCATCGATAACGAAGATCGAAATCGTAGCAATTGAGGATACCCATGGATAGCGATCAGCAAGCTACTCTGCTCCAGCCAACGGCTGTCCCGCATCCTGGCGAGGTCGTGGCGGACTATCTTGAATTTCATGGGTGGGCGCAACGTGATCTGGCGCGGCGTACAGGACTCACGCCAAAGACCATCAGCGAGATCTGTAATGGAAAGGCGCCGGTTACGGCCCCGACGGCACTTGCTTTGGAGAAGGTACTTCAGCGCCCGGCGCATTTTTGGCTCAACCTTCAGCGTCAATTCGACGAAGCTGAGGCGAGACACTTCGAGCTCGCGCAGTCCGCTCAATGGTCGGACTGGGCTCGCAAATTCCCTCTGAAGGAGATGCGGAAGCTCCGCTTTTTGAAGCCGGGACAGTCGGAAGTAGATGCCTTGCTTCACTTCCTCGGCGTCTCATCTCCTGAAAGCTGGGATGCTGTATGGAGCGCTTCGCGTGTGGCGTACCGACAAACCCGCAAATTCACGACCAGCGTCGAAGCAATCTCCGCGTGGGTCCGAGAAACGGAGCTTGTGGCAGCAGAACTTCAGACGGCGGATTTCAATGAGCACTTATTCCGTGCGTCGATCGAAGAATTGAGGCGCCTGACCAGAACACGGGCCAATGAGGTCATGGAACCAATTCAGAAGATTTGCGCGGCAGCAGGGGTTGCTGTTGTCTGGGTTCCAGAACTGCCTCACTGTGCGATTAGCGGCTGTGCGCGATGGCTCTCCGACAGGAAGGCTCTCATTGCTCTAACGCTTCGGTACAAAACTGACGATCAGATGTGGTTTACGTTCTTTCACGAAGTAGGCCACGTGCTCCTTCATAGAAGGAAGCGATCGTTCGTCCTAGATAACGCGGCCGACAATCTTTCGGATCAGATCGTTGATCCTGAAATGCAACAGTATGAGAGCGAGGCAAATCAGTTTGCCGGAGACACACTGATTCCACCTGCCGCTCTGGGCGAGTTCGTGCGGAAGAAGAGCTTTACAAACGAAGACATTCACGACTTTGCGGAAGCGATCGGAATCGGCCCAGGTATCGTTGTCGGCCGATTGCAGCATGAGCGCCTATTGGCGCGTCATCAAGGAAATGCCCTCAAGCAAAAGCTCGATTGGCAGCTTACTGAGGATGACGACCAGACTTGGAGGCATTGATGATTGGAAAAATCTTCATAACTAGCAGCGGCTACGATCCGCAGCTTGGGAAGCATGTAAAAGACCCTTACCTCGGACCCAATGCGAGCCTCGGAGCTTGTCGCCCTGATGTCAGGCGCCAAGTTAAAAAGGGGGACCATTTGTTCGTGATATCCGGCAAGCTTCCCAACGTGCGCCAATTCGTGATGGGCGGCTTCGAAGTTGCGCAAAAAATCGACGCCGTACAAGCGTACGAGCAGTTTCCTGATCAGCGCCTTCGAATGCGTGACGACGGTCAATTGACCGGAAACGTTATCGTCGATGTGAGCGGCGCACAGCACAAACTCGACACTCATGATCCGGCGACATTTGCCAAGCGCACCCCCAATTATATCGTGGGCACCGATTGCATTTCCTTGGTCGATCCAGCGGAGATTGCGCTCGGCCGCGAGCAAACGCTCGATGTGCTTCGGGAAATCTTCAAGAAGGACGGCGGATCCCCCTTTGAGATCGTCGGCCATTACGGCTCAAAGCTAACTGAAGACCAAGTCATTAAGCTGCGTGAATGGCTGCTCTCGCTGAAGAAAGTGACCAAAGCGGCTTAAAGACTTTCGAAGGAAGGTGCGGCCATGAGACGGCTTGATATGTTCAGCCAGCCTGAAAAGGCGGCATCAAAGCAGGCGATTGGTTGCGATATTAGGCCTGTCGGAAAACGGCGCGATGGCGGCACGAGATACTGGTGCCTTACGCACAGAGCCGATGCCACCGCCAAGTACGGTCGCCCTGCAATGGCATGCCGTGCGGCACATCTTCGACCGATTTTGCCTCATGAGATTCTCGACCTCGATCTCGACCAATATCCCGGCGGAGTGGGCCTATGGGGTGCTGTTCCACCCGTCTATGATACGACCCGCCTTCCCCTGGATTTTGGAATCCATGTTCACGCGCGGAGGGATTCCGACGGGGACAAGGACATAGACGCTACCTATCGGGCAGTCAGGCTGAATGGCCATCAGCTTCCGACGGAAGGCCTGCTGATTTCTGAAATCGATGCCGTGTACTACATGGTCAGCAGCGTATTTGGATTCGATGTGCGAGACGTCCGATGCACCCATTGTGGATATTCGCATCTCGATAAAGACTGGTTCAGCATCCACCCGCACCGTCGCCATCTGTGCGCAGGTTGCGGCAAAAATTTTCGAGATTCCGTTGTTGGGATCGGAAATCCTATTCGTGCAACACAAGAGACCTTGGGGCTGCTCCCGCGAAAGCCTGTTCAAGCTGGAAAGGTCCTCTCGCTCCAGCAGAGCGATTATGCTGGTGGCATACAACTCTGGGGTTCGAACCCCGCGATCATTTGGTCCTCAGAGAAGGCGGAGGAGGAAGGCATTCATGTGCATGCCTACAAAGCGGACGACGAAATAGCCGACCCTGACGACACCTTCTCGGCTGTGGAAATAGATGGAGTGAGATTGGACCCCGCCATGGTCCGTACACTGATGGCGCAAAACTCATTGCCTCATCTCGAAGCGCGTGTCGTCCCCCTGAAATGCAATCATTGTGACAGAATGGAATTCAGCTCTGGCGAGCAAGCCTTTACTCCGGTCGTCGGTCGTATTTGCTCGAAATGCCAGGGCGAACTCCGTGGGCCAACTCGATTGCGACGCACAATCGGAAATCCGTTGATAGCTACATTGGAGCAATTGTCGGCAAATGCACCGCGCCCGCCGCAGAAGCATGCCACGGGCCTGCTACCAGAAACGCTATGAGTCCGCATCGCACATCGGATGTGCTGCGAGGTGATCTGGGCTCATCCTGGACTGATCGCGCTGGCCGCCAAATCAGGCGCCCCCCCAAATCCAAGACCGGATCTTCTCGATTGTCGGCCTCGATCGAAGGCCGGGCTCGACCCGGCCATCCAGCCTGCTCGCCACACATCAGGCGCGCCGTGAAGCTGGATCACCGGGTCAAGCCCGGTGATGACGCAGAGGGCCAGGAAACGCTGCTGTCTTCACGTCGCCCTCACACGATCTGCGCACCACTGCCCGGCCCCTTGAGCGCGAAGGCCAGCACCTGCAGGGCCTGGGCGAGGTCGGCGCGGTTGCGGGCGGCGCCCAGCGACACGCGGATGCCGTTCGGCGCGTCGTCGGACACGGCGAAGGCGTCGCCGCCGACCACCGCGAGGCCATGGCGCAGCAGGTGCACAATGAGATCCTCGCGCGTCCACTGCGGCGGCAGCGGCACCCACAGGTGATGGCCGTGCGGCCGCGCCGCGACGCGCGTGCCCGTGAGATAGCGCGCGGCGAGCTGCTGGCGGCCCGCCGCTTCATGACGGATGGCGCGGATGATCTGCTCGGCGACGCCGCTCGCCATCCACTGCGTCACCAGCGCCACCATCAGCGACGCCGACATCTGCGCGGTCGCCTGCAACGCGCTGCGCATCGCCTGCTCGGTGCCGTCGTCAGGCGCCAGCAGGTAGGCGACGCGCAGCGCCGGCGCGATCACCTTGGACAGGCTCGCGGCGTAATACGTGCGCGCGGGAATGAGGCTCGCGATCGGCGCGACCTGCGGCTCGAGCGCGCCATAGGCGTCGTCCTCGATCAGCACGGTGCCGCTGCGATCGATGATGTCGGCCACCGCCTGGCGCCGCGCCGGCCCGAGCGTCGCCGTGGTCGGGTTGTGCTGGGTCGGCACGAGGTACACCGCTTTCGGCTTGTGCGCCGCGCAGGCGCGCGCCAGCGCGTCCGGCAGCACGCCCTCCTCGTCCATGGCGACGCCGACAAGGCGCACGCCAAGCCGCGCTGCGGCGGCCTTGAGGCCGGGATACGTCGCCGCTTCCGTCAGCACGACATCCCCCGGCGAGGTGCGTGTCAGCAGGACATTGAACACGATCGCCTGCGCGCCGGGATAGACGACCAGACGATCGGCGCGCGCCGAAGGAATGCGCGGATGCAGCCACGCCGCGCCGGCCTGCCGCTCCTCGTCGCTGCCGCCGGGCCGCGCATAGCTCAGGAACGCGCTGAAGCCGGCATCGCCGCGCACCGCGGCGAGCCCCTGCGCGATGCGCAGGTCGAGGTTCGCCTCCACCGGCTGCGGCGGGATGTTCATGGACAGGTCGATGGTGACGCGCGGCGGCCCGTCGGCAGTGCGTGTCGTCGTCTCCGACACGAAGCTGCCGCGGCCGACCTGGGCGTCGATCAGGCCGCGCTTGCGCGCCTCGCCATAGGCCCGCGTCACCGTGGTGAGGTCGATGCCGAGCGTGCGCGCCAGCGCGCGATGGGTCGGCAATTGCTGGCCGCGCACCAGGCGGCCGCTGGCGACATCGTCGGCGATGGCCGCGACGATCCGCAGGTACAGCGGCCCCTGGCCTTCGAATATTGTAGGGATCCAATCCATGCAATCTCGCGCATTGTCTTTGATTGTTGGGCGCTCAAACCATATTGTATGGATCAGCAATTGAAAAGAGTGAGAAGAGGTTTCGCCATGACGGACCCCAATGTGTCCCTGACCACGGCAACGCTGCGCGGCTTCGCGATGAAGTGTCCGTGCTGCGGCAAGGGCCGGCTGTTCGGCCGCTTCCTCAAGGTCGTCGATCACTGCAGCGCCTGCGGCGAAGACTACACCCACCAGCGCGCCGACGACTTTCCGGCCTATCTCGTCATCGTGGTGGTCGGCCATCTCATCGTGCCGGCAATCCTCGCCGTCGAGGTCGCCTACACCCCGCCCTACTGGCTGCACTTTTTGATCTGGCTGCCGCTGACGCTGTTCTCGTCGCTAGCGCTGCTGCAGCCGACCAAGGGCGCCATCGTCGCGCTGCAGTGGCACAGCGGCATGCATGGCTTCGAGCGCGCGCGACAGGCGCGGCTCGCAAGAGCGGCCGCGCTGCAGCCGGTGCCCGTGCGGGCACAGCTGAAGGCGTGAGGGGAAAAACAGCGGAGCGTCTGGTCTTCAGCACGCACCACTCCCACCGCGTCATGGCCGGGCTCGCCCCGGCTATCCAGCTTGCTCACCACACGGTGATGAATCGCTGAAGCTGGATCACCGGGTCACGGCGCTGCGCGCCGGCCCGGTGATGACGTAGAGAATGGAGCGGCGCTGTGCTCACCCCGTTATTCTGAGGTGCGCGCTGTTGCGCGCCGCGAAGGATGAACAGCCCCGGCGCAACCCCGGCCCTCGCCGTCAGTGCGCCGTCGTCACCTTTGCCGACATCGTCAGCACGCCATTCTCGATGGTGACGTCGGTATAGGCGAGCGGCTGCAGTTCCTCGTAGCGCAGGGTGCGCAGCGCGATGGCGTGGCTGTGCACCGGTCCTTGCGGCAGCCGCACGTCGAGCTTGAGCAGCTTCACCAGCTGGTTGATGCCCTGCGGCTCGGCGCTGACCAGCGTCACGGTCCAGTCGACCTCGATGAAGGCGTCGACGGTGACGATCAGCCTGCTCGGTCCACCGGGCATCACGTCGATCCAGGCATGCAGCGAGCCCGGCACCAGATCGATCACCGGCGTCGGCGCGCTATGCGCCGCCACATAGGCCTGGCAGCGTGCGTAGGTGTCGGGGCCGAACACCCTGACATAGATCGCCAGCACCAGCGCGTCCGCGGGAGCAATCAGATACCGGTCCACGCCGATCTGGCGATACACGACAAAGCGCGGCTCCGCCGGATCGCCGATCCTGAGCGGCGCTGCCGCGGCGGCTCGCTCCTCGATGTGGATCGCGTGATCACCGTTGCGGTCGACCACCGTCACGAATTTGGCCGATCGCGGATAGCCGGGGAATGCCTTCTCGGTCTCGAACGGCATCTCGAGCGGGCTGGTGATGCCCTCGCTCTCGAAGAACAGCGCCACCTGCGGCGGAAAGATCAGGAACGGCAGCTCATCCAGATACACCTTGGTCTGCATGGTCGGCTTCCAGCCGATAGCCCTGACATGCAGGACGCCGTTCTGGCGATAAGCCGTATAGATACCTGCTCCAAACGTCTTGGACATCAAATGCCTCCACTACCGAATGAATGAAACAGATTGTTTTCGAAACAGACCGGCCGTCAAAAAAACACGCGCGACGCCGGGGCCTTTATCCAAATCCTGCGCGCGGCAAATGACAAGAGCATCACAGCGCGCAGCACGAATAAACATCGACCTCAAAAAAACAAAGCCGCCGGCACGAACGGCCGGCGGCACGGATCGGGCGCCTCCCGTCACGCCTGGAAGCGGCGCTCGCCGTCGAGCCAGGTCTCGCGCACCGGGACGCCGCGCAGCGTCGTCGGGTCGACCGTGGTCGGATCCTTGTCGAGGATGACGAGGTCGGCCGCCTTGCCCGCCGCCAGCACGCCGGTGAAATCCCAGCGGCACTGCCACGCCGCGTCCGCCGTCACCATGCGCAGCGCCGCGTCGATGGGGACGCGCTCCGCCGGATTGAGCACCTCGCCGCCGTCGCGCATGATCCGCGTCACCGCGTTCTCCACCATGCGCAGCGGGCCGATCTCGGTGACGCTCCAGTCGGAGTGCAGCGTCGGGCGCAGGCCGCCCCTGAGCGCCGAGGCGCAGGGGTCGAGGCGGTTCGCCCGCTCGGGTCCGAGGATGTCGTCGCGGAAGGCGCGGCCCCAGTAGTGGACATGGCCGATGAGGAACGACGGCGACAATCCCAGCGCCTTCATGCGCGCGATCTGCTCGTCATGCAGGATCGAGCAGTGCTCGAGACGATGGCGATGGTCGTCGCGCGGCTTCGTCCTGAGCACCGCGTCATAGGCATCGATCGTGGTGTCGATGGCGGCATCGCCATTGGCATGCACGCACACCTGCCAGCCGTCGTCATGGGCGATGCGGATGGCCTGCGTCAGCTGCTCGGCGGTGTAATTCAGCAGGCCGCGGCTGTCCGAATTGAGGTAGGGCTGGCGCTGGTAGCCGCTGCGGCCCTGGTTGGAGCCGTCGGCCCACGCCTTGATCGCGCTGACGCGGAAGCGGTCGTTGCCGAAGCCCGGCTTGAGGCCTGCATCCTGCCAGGCCTTCATGCGGCTCGACACCAGCGTGCCGCCATAGCGGACCGGCGGGTTGTTCGCCATCACGCTCTGGATCAGCTTGAGGTCGCCGAGGCCCTGGAAGCCGAGCGCGCAGTCGAACAGGCCGGTGCAGCCGCGGCTCGCGGCCGTCCTGAACAGGCGTCCGAGCGCGGCGGCGAGTTCGTCGGCCGACGGCATGCCGATCTTCGCCATGAACGGCATCAGCGCCGGCGTTTCATCGACACGGCCCGTCAGCTCGCCATTGGCGTCGCGGCCGTAGTGTCCCTGCGGCGGATCCGGCGTGTCGCGGGTGACGCCGGCGGCCTTCAGCGCGGCGGTGTTGACATGGGCGATGTGGCCGTTGGACTCGTAGAGGAACAGCGGATGGTCCGGCGCGATGCGGTCGAGCAGCGCGAGGTCGATCACCGTCGTGCCCGGCGTGATCGTCGCATCGAACTGCCACGCCTTGACCCACGCGCCGGGCGCGGCTTGTGCCGCCGCCGTCCGCAACGCGCTGACCACGTCGTCCATATTCCGCATCGCGAACGGGCCGACATCGAGCCAGCTCTCGAAGGTGACGAACGCGCTGTGCATGTGCGGATCGATCAGGCCCGGCAGCAGCGTGCCACCGGCGAGATCGATCACCTTGGTGTCGGCATTGCGCAAGCCGTCGAGATCGCTGTCGGAGCCGACCGCCACGATCCTGCCGCCGCTGACCGCCACGGCCTGCGCCCGCGGCTTCGCCGGATCCATGGTCATCACCGTGCCGTTGCGAAACAGCAGCTCGGCGTGGGCCCCCTGCGCCCGCGCCGGCACCGATGGCAGCCACGCCGACGCCGTCAACCCCGCGCTGGTCTGCAGCACCGTGCGCCGCGAGGCCATGAACTCCAGGACCGCGGCCAGGCCGGGATTGCAGGCGACACACATGAGCGTTCTCCCGGCAGACGTTGTCAGATTCTCGCGGCAGCTTGGATCAAAACCGCAAGGGAGACAACGCCGGCCAGGCGCACACAAAAAACCGCCGGCACAAAGGCCGGCGGCGAAAGGCGACATGGAGAGGAGGACTGTAACGCGAAACGAAGGAGGGTGGCGGCCACGCCCGTCAGGGAGTCTCGGGAGGAACGAGAAGAAAGGCGCAGCCGCCGAACGCTTGAACTGAACTCAGGAACTCAACTGTTGAACGCAACGCAGGAACGCGACTCACACACGAACGCTACTCACACGCATGTCGAACGCCTGCGGCCTACCAGGTCTGGTTGCGCGAGTTGTCGCCGTAACCGTAGCCATAACCGCCGTAGCCATAGGACGGCGCAGTGACCACCGGGGCCGGGACATAGCCATAGGCGCCGCGGAAGCTGTCGCGCTCGCGCACGACATAACGCTGATGATGATGGCGGCGCGCGGCGCTGCTGAACTCGGTCGCGGTGGCCTGCGCGTAGGCGTGCCGCGTGATGACGCTCTTCGCGGGCGCCGCCCTGCCTGACGCCGTGCTGGCGGGCGCGGCGTGGGCGAACGAGGGAATGGCGGCGATCAGCGCGAGCGCGGCGGCGAACGCCAGCAGCAGGCGGTGATGCGAGGTGGACAGCGTGGCAGCGCGCGCGGTCGCGGCGGTTCGGCGAGACATGATGCGACGTCCTTGTTGTTGTCGAACGATCCGGCGGGCGCTCGAGGAAGTGATGGGGCTGACATCGGCACGTTCGCCGCGAATGCAAGCAAGCGTCACAGGATCGTGAGCCGGCCGCCCCGCGACCGCAGCGCGCAGGGCGGGTTCCCGCCGCAAAATAGGCTGCGATCCGAACCACATCCGCGATATGGGCCCGAGCCGCGCCACCCCGGCACGGCAGCAATGCATGGCGTGCAGCGGTTAAAAAAACACTGCCCCTGCCTCGTGATCACCGCGCGCGGTGTCTGCTCTGTATCTGTATCTGCCTCTGAGTCTGTATCTGATCTGCTCTGGGGGCGTTGCGGCAACCGCCGGGCAACGGCGACGGAAACGTTTCACCGCCGCTGCCACCGTGACCTATCCATCTGGTCGCGCGAGGGAACGTGCGGCGCGACCGCGACGATCGGGGCCGCCGGCCTGCGCCGGTGTAATGATGTATCGGCCGCGGATTTTCAGCGTCTCGGTCGTGAAACCGGCGCGAGCGGCGGCGAGCGACGCGCGAAACTCAGCCGCGGCGCCGCGGTTTCAGCTCGCTCTTGAGCGTCTCGTAGCACTCGCAGGTGCGCGCCTCGAGCGCCGGCCGGTCGAGGATGCGGATGACGCCACGCGAGTAGCTGATCAGCCCCTCGGCCTGGAACCGGCCGGCGACCTCGGTGACCGAGGTGCGGCGCACGCCGAGCATCTGCGACAGCAGCTCCTGGGTCAGCGCCAGGATGTCGCTCTCGGCGCGGTCCACCGTCTGCAGCAGCCAACGACAGAACCGCGCGTCGACCTGATGCAGCGCGTTGCAGGCCGCGGTGATGCGCGCCTGGGTCAGCAGCGTCTCGTTGAAATGAACACAGAGGTCGCGCAGCGCCGGGCTGCCGGCCACCGCCTTGCGGAACTGCGCCGCCGGGATGCGCGCGATCACTGTCGGCAATTGGACGACAACTTTCACCCGCGACACATAGAGCCCGAGCCCGGCCATGGCGCCGACGGCGCCCTCCCGGCCGACGGTCGCGGTCTCGATGGCGCGGCCGTCCTGCATCACCACCAGCAGCGACAGCATGCCGTTGAGGGGGAAGTACACCGCATCGACCTCCTCGCCGGCGTCGAGCAGGCGCACCCCCTGGTCCAGCGCCAGCAGGCTGAGATGCGGCTGAATAAGGCTTAAGTCCGCCCGGGGGAGCGAAGCCAGCAAACTGTTGTCAACCGGGCTCAGCGATGCCGAATTCACGTCGATCCTCGTCCGATCGAGCGGGCCTTTCACCCGGAAACTGATGAGACGCGCAGCTGCGGTGCGCGAGTGTGGGACCTGTCAATCTAGAGTGGCGACAATCCGATGTCGGCCCGAAACCGTTCATAGGCGCGCAATCGGCCCGGAAGCGGAGACCCGCAGTTCCGCCGCTGTTTTGAGGGCGAACGCGCCTGCTACGGTTAATGATCCATGATCTGCCGATAAAAACTTATGTCAACAACCGGACACATTGAAACCGGCCCGGCCTGCGCGACCTTGTGTCCCGACCCGCCCTTTTCCCTTCGGCAGGCTGTCCACGTGCTGCAAGTGCCGATTGGGGCTTGAAATCGGTCAGTTTACTGCAAGATTGCGGAGCGATCGTCGGTGGGAACCGATCGGGATGAATCGGCCCTGAGGATGCACACCGGCGCGGCATCGGTCATGCATTTCCGGGAACGGTTGCGATCGGTATCTGGGCACTCGATCAGCGATGGAATGGACGTAATGGGTGATGAAACAAGAAAGGCAATATGGACGGTGATCGACGGCGGATCGGGCGAACAGCCCGAGGGGGAACGGCCGATCACGGAGGAGAGTCTCGAACTCGTGCAGGCATTCATCAGGATCGCATCGGCCGACGACCGCCGGCGGGTGCTCGATCTTGCCAAGGCGCTGGCGCGGCGCGACCACTGAAGCGCGGCCGGCGCGCCGCGGCCTGGAGCAATTCCAGCCCACGCGGCCGACGAGCCGCTCGACACACGACAACGGATGGCGCGCCACGGCGGTCCGCTCCCGCGGCCCCGGCGCGCCTTGCCAATGTCCGATAGCGAACATAGCTGACTCTACAGGCCGTCCGGCCCGGCGCCAGCGGCGCCGCCGACCCGCTCCGGCCAGGATGACTGACGAGGTCCGGAGCGTCCCGACGCCGGGTGGCGGCCAGGCTGCGCCTGTGCCCTGCCGTCAAATGAAGCAGCAGTGCTGCCCTTTCCGGCAAAAGATGACGCGAAACTGACATTGCCGGCCCGGCGAACGCGCAGTAACTTTTTCAGCAGTTGCTTGTATTGTCGGCGTTGAGATTCGCGATCAAGGTTCGACGGCAGCGGGTCTCGACACTTGACTCTCAGGCTGAAGCGGAAGCGATGCCATGCAAGTCAATACCAAGCCGGACACCACTCCGGTCAAGACCGCCGCCGGCGCCAAGCCGCCGGTCGCCATCCGGGTCGCGGGACTCGTGTTCCGCACCCTGGTGATCGCGGTGCTCGTCGTCGCCACGGCGCGGGTCGCCAGTCCCCAGAACGAGACGCTCCTGTCGGTGTACGATACGCCGGCGGATCTCATCCGCCTGCTGATCGGCATCGTGGTGTGCGCCTGGTTCGTGGTCCACATGTTCATCCTGCCGAAGGATGCGGAGGGCTACCGGACCTGGGTCTATCTCGGCCTCGCGGTGCTGCCGCTGGCGATCGTGATGATGATCGTCATCTGGTAGGACGGCCTGCCCGGTCGCGGCGGCATCACCGGCCGCGGCTTTCGCGCGGCGTGATGCGCGCGCCTTTCGCATCAGCTTTCCACAGCACGGCAGAACCACACGCGACCATGCACCGTCGATCGAGGTTGACCAGCCGCCATTATTTCGATAATCGTTGAAATATGGAAAAGACGAACGCCGTTGCCGCGCTTGCCGCGCTCGCCCAGGACAACCGCCTCGATGTCTTCCGCCTGCTGGTCCAGGCCGGCCCCGCCGGCATGACCGCCGGCGCCATCGCCGAGGCCCTGGACCTGCCGCCCAATACGCTGACATTCCACTTCGACCGGCTGCGCGTGGCCGGCCTCGCAGCCGTGAGACGTGACGGTCGTTCGAAAATCTATACGGCACAGTTCGAGACCATGAACGAACTGCTCGGTTTCCTGACCGAAAACTGCTGCGGCGGAACGCCGTGCCCCCCCGCTCCAGCCTGCCAACCCACGCGGCGGCGCGCCAGCGTGCCAGCCTGAAAGGAGGCGCCATGAAACGCCTGCACGTCCATGTTTCCGTCGACGATATTCCCCGATCGATCGGGTTCTATTCGGCGCTGTTTGCCGCCGAGCCCGCAGTCATCAAATCCGACTATGCGAAGTGGATGCTCGAGGACCCGCGCGTGAACTTTGCGATCTCGACGCGCGGGCGGAAGCCCGGCCTCGACCATCTCGGCATTCAGGCGGAAAGCAGCGACGAACTGCACGACATCTATGCCCGTCTGCGCAGCGCCGGCGGCACGGTGCTCGAACAGGGACAGACGACATGCTGCTACGCCAGATCGGAAAAATCATGGATCGATGACCCGGCCGGCATCGCCTGGGAAACCTTCCATACCGTCGGCGAAAGCACGATCTATGGCGATGGGACCGGTGAGAACCAGGCGCGCCTTGCCCATGACAAGTCTCCTGCCGATGACAAGCCTTCTGCCGATGACAAGCCTTTTGCCGATGACAGGCCTTCCGCCGATGACGAGCCATCGGCCTGCTGCGCGCCGCGTCCAGAGCCGAAACCATCCTCTGCCTGCTGCTGAGGTGATCGCCATGACGGACGTCATCATCTATCACAATCCTGAGTGCGGCACGTCGCGCAACACACTGGCAATGATCCGAAATGCCGGCCTGGAGCCGCATGTCATCGAATACCTCAAGACACCGCCCTCGCGCGTGCTGCTGCAGCAGCTCATCGCGCGCATGGGCATATCGGTGCGGGAGCTTCTCCGGGAAAAGGGAACGCCCTACGCCGAACTCGGGCTCGACGATCCGGCATTGTCCGACGAAAAGCTTGTCGACGCCATGATGGCGCACCCGATCCTGATCAACCGGCCGATCGTCGTGACGCCTCTGGGCGTCAAGCTCTGCCGTCCTTCGGAGCTCGTCCTCCAGCTCCTGCCGGAGCAGCAGGGAGAGTTCGTCAAGGAAGACGGCGAGCGTGTTTCATTGAGGCGCAGCGGCTGATGCCTGGCCTTGCGAAACGCGCTTTCGCTGAGTGGCTCGGGGCTGCCTTCCTTCTCGCCACCGTCGTCGGCTCCGGCATCATGGCCCAAAAGCTGGCCGGCGGGAATCTGGCGCTGGCGCTGTTGTGCAACACGATCCCGACCGGCGCCATCCTCGCTGTCCTGATCCTGATGTTCGGCCCGATCTCCGGGGCGCATTTCAATCCGGCGGTCACGCTGGCCTTCGCGATCCGCGGCGACGCCACCTCGCGAGATGCAGCGATCTATGTCATCGCACAACTCGCCGGTGCCATCGTCGGCGTCTGGGTCGCACACCTGATGTTCGACTTGCAGGTCTGGCAGTTATCCTTGACGGAGCGTACCGGGACCGGGCAGTGGCTCGCCGAAGCCGTGGCCACCTTCGGCCTGCTGCTGACGATCTTCGGCGTCGCAGCCCGCACGCCATCCGCCCTTCCCTACGCCGTCGGGCTCTATATCACCGCGGCCTACTGGTTCACCGCATCGACGTCGTTCGCCAACCCGGCCGTCACCGTTGCGCGCTCCTTGTCCGACACATTTGCCGGCATCGCTCCGCATGGTGTCGCAGCCTTCATCGTCGCCCAGCTCATCGGCGCCATCCTGGCGATTCCACCCGCGCGCTGGCTGTGGGCAAAGGCGACCTGACCTGCCGGAAGCGTCGAACGCTCATCCAAATTGCTGCAAGGTCGGGCCTGGCCCGTCAGTGGCGAGGTCCGAAAGCCGACGGCGACATGCCGAGCAGCGACAGCGCGCTGCCGTCGCTCTCGACACGGCCCTGCTGGGTGTAGCCGACCTCGACCGACAGGTTGAGGTTCGGCATCGGCTGGTAGGCGACGCCCGCCCGCGCGGTGTAGACCGGCAGCGTGGCGGACAGCGGATCGAACGCCGCGAACGGGCCGCCCGCGCCGGTCTGGAAGCGCGAGGTGCTGATGCCGGCATAGATCTGCAGCGGCAAGCCGCGCTCGGCCTGGAAATCGTAGCCGACCAGCGCGGCGTCATGGGTGAACGAGGTGAAGGGCCCGAGCAGCAGCCCGCGGTCGGCGCCGCTGGTGGTCCAGCCCATCGCGCCGCGTTCGCTGGCGGCGAAGAAGCCGGTCGGGAAGTTCACGCGGCTGTAGGACAGGCCGCTGCCGGCACTGCCGAAATCGAAGCTCGGAAAGTCGCCATAAGCCTTCGCCCCGTCACCGGGCGCAAGGCTGCTGCCGAAGCCGATCGGCCAACCCGGAATCCAGTAGCGCACAGGAGCGGTCTGGGCATGGGCCAGCGGCGCGCCCGAGCACAGCGCCGCAACGACGATCGCAAGACGAGATTTGCGCGAAGAGCCTGATTTAGCTGAAGACATGTTTACCTGGTGGGCATCCGCGGAACCAGCCGGTGTTCGGAAAAACTATACGCTGCGGAGAGGTCGAGCGCCAGCGCGCCCCGGCACGGAAGCGCCGGATGGCGGCTGCAGGAAGCCCAGAACGTCCTCTGCGACAATGCAGCCCCTTTCGTTCGGCGATCCGGAACAGATCGGACAATTGTGTCGAAACTTTCGCACCGGCACATGCTAGCGTCCCACGCCGCTGAGGCGACATGAACGACGGCCGAGACCGGCGGCGTTACCGCCCTCCGTGTTCGGCACGCCGTGACGAGGCATCCGGATGAGGTTTCCAGCGCTGTGGCTCATCCTCCTTGCGGCGCTCAACGCCGCGCACGCCGACGACGCCGTCTTCAAGGTCGGCGTCACCACGCGCGACCTCGTTCCGGCCGAGCCTTATGACTGGCGCGGCGCCAGCACCCATGCGCTGCGCACGACGATCTGGTACCCGGCCACGGCCGGCGCGCGCGAGGACGCGCAATGGATCGGGCCGCGCCTTATCCCGTTCGTCAGCGCCGGGCGCGCCGCACGCGATGCCGAGCCGGCCGCGGGGCGGCATCCGCTCATTCTCCTGTCCCACGGTTTCGGCGGCACGGCGTCCGATCTCGCCTGGCTCGGCGTGGCGCTCGCCGCGCACGGCTTCATCGCGGCTGCGATCAATCATCCCGGCAACAATGGCGATGATGGCAGCACGGTCGAGGGGGCGGCGCTGTCGTGGCTGCGCGCCGTCGATCTCAGCACGGTCATCGACGCCCTGCGCGACGACAACACCTTCGGTCGCAGGATCGATCCGGCGCGCATCGGCGCCGCCGGCCATTCGTTCGGCGGCTACACCGTCATCGCGCTCGCCGGCGGCATCACCGATCCGGAGCGGCTTCGGGCCTTCTGCCGTTCGCCGGACGCGGATGCATTGTGCGCCCCGGCGCCGGATGTTTCAGCCCTGCGCCAGCAGAGCATGGCGCGCCTCGCATCCGATGCCGATTTCCGGCAGCGCTATGGCCGGGCCGCCGCGTCCTATCGCGACGCCCGCATTCGCGCCGTGTTTGCCCTGGCACCGGGACCGGGGCCGATCTTCACGCCGGAGAGCCTCGGCCGGATCGCGATCCCGGTCGCGCTCGCGACGGGCAGCGCCGACGCGGTCGCGCCGCCCGCCTCGGGCGCCGAGGCGCTCGGCAAGGTCATCCCGCAGGCCACGCTGAAGCGGTTTGCGGATGCCGGCCACTTCGTCTTTTTCGGGACCTGCACCGCGGTCGGGCGCATGGCCCTCCGCACGGTGTGCCGCGATCCAGACGGCATCGACCGC
Source organism: Bradyrhizobium sp. 2TAF24 (assembly GCF_052115025.1). Classification (NCBI taxonomy): domain Bacteria; kingdom Pseudomonadati; phylum Pseudomonadota; class Alphaproteobacteria; order Hyphomicrobiales; family Nitrobacteraceae; genus Bradyrhizobium; species Bradyrhizobium sp. 2TAF24. The sequence goes on from NZ_JBFRFW010000023.1 coordinate 31,798, forward strand.
AATGCCGTTCACACCGAGACGATCCAGCTGGCGCTCGACTTTTTCACCGCCAGCCTGCGCTGAGCGACCGCGGCGGCGAACAGATGAGGTTTTCAGAGGCAGGAACCGTCGCCGGATGAGCCGCCGCTTGGACAGGGCGTCTGCTTGGACAGCTTCTCGATCTTCATTTTCGCGGCCAGCTGCGCCACGGTGTCGAACGGGCTGCGCGGGGCGAGCTCGGTAGCGCGGCGCAGATCGGCAGACGCACGATCGGGACGGTTGGTCGCCTCATAGACACGCGCCCGCGCCCAGTAGGCCTCGATGGTCTCCTGATCCTTGAGCACCGTGTCGAGGTCGCCGAGCGCGGCGTCGTAGTCCTTCAACGCCGAGCGCGCCATGCCGCGCACCAGGAAAGCATCGAGCGCATTGGGGCGCAGCAGGATGACGCCGTTGACATCATCGAGCGCCTTTGCCGGTTCGCCGCGACCGAGATAGGCGCGGCCACGCAGCACGCGGGCGTAGAGGTCGTAGCGTGAATTGCCGACCAGCGGATCGAGCACGACGATGGCCCGGTCGTATTGCGACGACCCCAGCATCGCGACGCCACGCGCCAGCAGCGCCAATGCGTGGCGCGGATTGCGCTCCAGCACGCGGTCGATCTCGGGAACGGCTTCCGCAGAATTGCCCTTCATCAGCAATGCGAGGGCGCGCGCAGCACGCGCCTCGTCGTTGAGCGGCGTCAGCACCAACGCCTGGTCGAGATCGACCAGCGCCTTGGGCACGTTGCCAAGGAACACGTAAGTCTCGCCGCGGCCGGCGAACGCGCTGCCGTCCTTCGGGTTGAACTCGACCGCGCGGTCGAAGCTCGTGAGTGCGTGGGCAAGCTTGCCAATGCTCAGGTACGTGTAGCCCAGGCCGTCATGGGCAACCGCGCTCCTGGGATCGATCGCCAGCGCCCGTGTCAGCTCGCTCACGGCGCGGTCGGTCTGGCGCATCTCGCGGAGCACGTTGGCGTGCAGCACCAAGAGCGGCACGTCGTTGGGACGCTGGCGCAGCAGCTCGTCGAGATCGGTGAGCGCCTGCGCCGCACGCGCCAGCGACAGGTAGGCGGTGACGCGCAGCAGCCGCGCCTCGGCATAATTCGGATCGAGGCTCAGCGCGCGGTCGAGCAGCGGCAGCGCCTCCTGGGCGCGGCGCAGCTGGATCAGCGACTTGGCCTCCCGTGTCAGCGTCTGCGCCGTGCCCGCGGCCGGGCCGGGCGGCAAAGCGGGGAGCACCACGGGCGGCGGCGCGGCAGTCGCCGACCGCGTCGCCGCGGGGGGCGCGGCCGGCGCGGTCGCCCGCGACAGCTCGGCCTGCATCGCCACCGCCTGCTGGCGCGCGTCCTGGATCTGCCGGCCGCCCGGCTGCACCTTCAGCGCGGCGTCGAAATCGGCAATCGCGCGCGCGTAGTCGCCGCGGCTGAGATAGAGGTTGCCGCGGTTGAAGTACGCGCCGACGTTCGTCTGCCGGCTCAGCACGATGGCGCGGCTGAAGTCTTCCATCGCATGGTCGATGTCGCCCTTGTGGCGATAGATATCGCCGCGCATGAAGTACGCGCCCTGTGTGTTCGGCGCGATCGCGATGGCGGCCTCGACATCGGCCATGGCCTTGTCGAATTGCCCCAGGACGAGATAGGCGCGGCTGCGCTGCACCCGCAGGTCGGCGAAGTCGGGACGCAGCGCCACGCCCTGGTCGAAGTCGGCCAGCGCCTTCGCCACGTCCTTCTGCGCCAGCCGCACGTCGCCGCGCGCCATGTACGCCGCCGGCGATTGCGGATCGATCGCGAACGCGCGCTCGATGTCGGCGAGCGCCGGATCGAGGTTGCCCTTGAGCAGATTGACGAAGCTGTGGTTCAACAGCACCGACACCGACTTGTCGTCGATCTGCATCGCCGCGTCGGCGTCGGCCATCGCCGCATCGTAGTTCCGGCGCTGGCCCTTGACGCGTGAGCGCGTGACGAAGGCCTGGGCGCGATCGCTCGCCGGCCGCGTCGCATCGTCGATGATCGCGCTGCAGGCCGCCTCGGTCCTGTCGGTCAGGAGCTGCTGGCAGTCGCCCATGTCGGCCGCACGGGCCGCCGGCGGCCATGCGATGCCCGGCAGCATCACCAGCAGCGCCAGGCCGCCGCACGCGGCCCACAGCCATTGGTTGGCCGGCAAGCCGCCCGCCCTGGTCAGCTTCGCGACGGACATGTCCACCCCGGCTCCAATTGTGACAGCCGGCAAGCTAGCGCAAAAGTTGAGTCCTCTCCAGCCCGGCGAGGGCCTTCAGCGGTCACGGTCCGCGCGCTGCGGCCGAAATGCCACGGCGAGCCAAGCCGCGGCGACGGCGACCAGCGCGGCGGTGATGAACGACAGCACGAGCGCGCCGGCTTCGCCGAAGCGGCCGATCACCGCGGCGTAGGCGAGCGGCGCCGCGGCCGACACAATGAAGCCCGGCACCAATAGCCGCCCGACCAGCGCGCCGTAGCTGCGCGGGTCGAACAGCATCAGGGGCAGCGTGCCGCGGGTGATGGTGACGATGCCGTTGGCTGCGCCATAGACGAAGGCGAACGCCAGCGCCGCTGCGCCGGCCTCGCCGCTGAACAGCCCGGCGACGAAGGCGAACGGCAGCGTCGCACAGGCGAGAAGATTGAGCGCGAGCGGATGCAGCCTGCCGCCGAACAGCACCTCGAGCAGCCGCGCCGACGACTGGCCGATGCCGCGCAGCGTCGCCACCCACACCGCGGTCGCCGCGGCAACGCCAAGGCCGGCGAGGATCGCGATCATGTGCGCCGACATCGCCGCGTTGAGGACGTTGGTGCCCATCACGATCGCCGCATAGAGCGCGCCGGCCAGCGCGCGCTGGCGCCCGGTCCGCGCCAGCGGCCGCGGCGGCGGCGCGGCCGACGTCGCCTGCGCCTCATGACGGCCGGACGGCAGCGACAGATGCAGCGGAATCGTGAGCAGCGCAAAGCCGGCATAGGCCAGCACCGCGCCGCGCCAACCGGCATGCTCGGCGATGACATGGCCGAGCGGCCAGAACACCGTGGAGGCGAGCCCGCCGGGCAGCGTGATCTGCGACATCGCCCGCCGCGCCGCGATGCCGCCGAGCCGCGCCAGCGCCGCGAACGCCGCATCATAGAGCGTCAGCCGCATGGCGAGGCCGAGACAGATCCAGGCAGTGAAATACAGCACCACGCCGTGGCTCAGCGCCAGCAGCACGCAACCTGTGGCGCTCAGCAGCGCGCCGGCGTTCATCACCATCCGGCCGCCGTGACGGTCGATCAGGCCGCCGATCAGCGGCGAACTCAGGCCCATCACCAGCAGCGCCAGCGAGAAGCCACCATAGGCGAGGCCGCGCGACAGCCCGAGATCGGCTGCGATCGCCTCGCCGAAGCCGCCGATCAGGTAATAGGACGTGCCCCAGGAGATCAGCTGCGCAAGGCCGAGGCAGACGACGGTCGAACGCGGGATCACCGGAGCGCGTCTCCCGCCGCGCCCTGCGGCAGCGTGCCGTCGCCCGCCCCGAGCGGGCGCGCCATCAGCACCGTGTCGACCCAGCGGCCGAGCTTGAAGCCCACCGAGGTCAACGTTCCCACCGGGCGAAAGCCGTGCCGGCGGTGCAGCGCCAGCGAGGCGGCGTTGCCGCTGTTGCCGATGACCGCGATCATCTGCCGCCACGGCCCCTGCTCGCAGCGCGCGATCAGCGCCGCGAGCAGCGCCGAGCCGATGCCCTGCCCGCCGAGCCCGTCTGCGAGATAGACCGAGTTCTCGACCGTGAAGCGGTAGGCGGGGCGCGGCCGGTAGGCCGAGGCATAGGCGTAGCCGAGCACGCGGCCCGCGCGCTCGGCGACAAGATAGGGCAGCGCGAGCGCCCGCACGGCGGCGAACCGTGCCGCCATCTCCTCAGGGACCGGCGGCACCTCCTCGAAGGTCGACAGGCTGTGTCTCACGTGAAACGCGTAGATCCCGGCGATCGCCGCGATGTCGGCGGCCGTGGCGTCGCGGATGCGCAACGGCGCGGGCGCGGCAGGGGAGACGTCGGTGGAGAGCGGGGATCGATCTGAAGTCATGGCCGCAGTCTGGCCCGGTGGCGGCCATAAAAGAAGCTTTGCCAGATTATACGTTGCATGAGAAATTCTTATCCATGAGCACGCTTCGCCGCTCGCCGGCCCCGCCCACCGACCTCAACCTCGACCAGCTGCGCAGCTTCCGCGACGTCATCGCGCTCGGCAGCTTCTCCGCCGCCGCCGAGCGCGCCGAGCTGTCGCAGCCGGCGATCAGCCTCAAGGTGCGGGCGCTGGAGCGCCACCTCGGCGTCACACTGATCGAGCGTGTCGGCCGGCGCGCGATGCCGACCGCGGCGGGCGCCGAGCTGCTGACCCATGCGGCGCGGATCGAGGCCGAGGTCGAGGCCGCCTGCGCGGCGATGGCGCGCCACGCCACCGGCACGCTCGGGCGAGTGCGGCTCGGCACCGGCGCCACCGCCTGCATCTTCGTGCTGCCGCCGCTGCTGCGCGAGCTGCGCCGCCGCCTGCCCGGCCTCGACATCTCCGTGACCACCGGCGACGCGCTCGACGTCACCAAGGCGGTCGAGGACAGCAGCATCGACATCGGCCTCGTCACCCTGCCCGCCTCCGGCCGCGCGCTCGAAGTGACGCCGGTGCTCGACGATCCGTTCCTGGTGATCGCTCCGCCGAAGACGCAGCTCCCCGCCCGCGTGACGCCGGCGATGCTCGCCGCGCTGCCGGTGCTGCTGCCCGGCGGCAACACGCGGCGGCTGGTGGAAGGCTGGTTCGCGGCGAGCGGCGTCAGCCTGCGCCCGGTGATGCAGCTCGCGAGCGTCGAGGCGATCAAGGAACTGGTCGCCGCCGGCCTCGGCTGCGCGGTGCTGCCCGGCATGGCGCTGCGCCGCGACGGCGGTGCGCGCAGCGCCGCGACGCGATCGCTGGTGATCCGGCCGCTGTCGCCGCGCCTGCAGCGCACGCTCGCCGTCGTCGTGCGCCGCGACCGGCCGCTGCATCGCGGCCTGCGTGAAACACTGCAGGCCTTGAAGGGCCTCGCGAAAACGCCGTGAAACACATGACACATCCACGCGCCGCGATTTCGCAGCGTCGCGTGCAAAGAACTCATGCAGCTGTGAGCGGAATGTGGTAGGATGCGCGCGTGCGATGATGTCGGCCCGTGGACCGGATTTTTTGTCGGCACGTTTCCAGATTTCAAGCGTTCCAGATTTCAAGCTCTTCCTGATTTCAAGACTTCCTGATTTCAAGGCTTCCTGATTTCAAATCTGTGGTTTCAGTCGGAATGGATTGCCGGAGGCGGATCGCCTCCCTGCTCACGATCGAAAGGCATTTCGAGACGGCGCGGTGACGCGCGTGGCCGGCGCGTCGCGGGCCGCGCCCGCCTGCTTATCGCCAGCAGCGCCGGACATGAGCCAAAGACATGGGCCAAAGAAAAGACATGAGCCAAACAGGACATTTGGCAACGCCAGCAAGTTGCGAGGACTGCGATGGGCGGCGACAACGCGAAAGACCCCTGCGAGGAGGCGGGCCTCGCCTGGATCAACGGCCTCATGGCGCTGAAGAAAGCCTACAAGGCCCTCGCCGACGCCGAAGCGTCGCATGATCCGGACAGCATCGAGACCGCCAGCGCTGACGCCCGGGAAAAGCACGACGCCTTCAACAAGGCACGCGAGGCGGTGAAGAAGCACTGCGACGGCCCGCGCACCCATCGCTGGCCGCTCGGCAACGGCATCGAGGTGCAGGTCGATCCCGACGACGACCTCACCATCAACCAGTATCGCGCGCTGATGATCCTGATCGGTCTCGGCAAGACGGCGACCGAAGGCACCCTGATCATTCTCGACCCCAAGGAAGCCCCGCGACCGCCGGCCTTTGAGCCGAACAAGAAGCTCGGCGGCACCTACGTCTATGAAGATGACGGCGGCGACAAGCGCGACATCATCACCATCTATGACTGGAACCACAAGGGTGACCTGTTCGCGATGCCGCAGCTCAAGCTGCTGCTCAAGCACGAGATGGGTCACCGCGTGCGGCGGCTGCTCGACGACCCGGCCAGGAAGAACGACGACCACAAGACCGGCAAGGAGCTGTGGGACGAGTTCTGGAACGGCAGCACCGGCGACAAGCCGAACAGCACCCCGACGGCCAAGGGCGGCAAGATGCCGAACGACTATGCCGGCCACACCGCCGGCGAGGGTTTCGCCGTGTGCTTCGAGCTCTACTACGACAAGGAGCCGCTCGACGACGCGGTGAAGAAGAAGCTCGAGGAGATCATGAAACTGTTGTGAGGCCGGTCATGCCACGCGAGACCACACAGACTGTCTATCTCGACGCGCAGCAGAATTTTGCGCCCCCCGACCGCGCCGTCTGGATGGTGGAAACCACCCTCGACGCGGCCGGACACGTCGTCAGGGAAAACTGGATCGCGATCCATCACCCGCTGCAGGCAATCAAGCCGATCCCGACAGGAGCTGGCCATGGGCGATAATGCCACCGAGAAAGCCTTCGAGACCATGATGGAAGTGGATGCGCTGGCGCAGAAGCACCTGGCGACCAAGGCCGGCGTCACCGTCGACCAGTTCCAGGTCGAGATGTGGCAGAAGCTGAGCGCGCTCGGCGCCGCCAAGGAGATGCAGACCACCGGGCTCGGCGAGGAGATCGCCCAGCACGGCTTCAAGACCAGCAAGGGCACCGAGATCTGGATCGCGCAGCCGATCGGCACCAGCGCCGCCGGCGATCCCATCATCGTCGGCAGCGAAAGCGTCAACGCCCAGCGCAATGTCGATCTGATGTTCGTGCGCTACACCAAGACGGGCAGGAAGATCACCGCGATCGAATTGACCGGCATGGACAACTATTCGACCAGCCCGGACACCGGCGGCACCAAGCATTTCGACCGCAAGGAGCAGGTCATGAAGGCCTGGGAGATCAAGTTCCAGGACAAGTATCCGGACGCCCGCATCAATGTCCGCTTCGACAAGAACGACTCCTTCTTCTGGCGCGACAAGCTGCGCGAGCTCAAGAAGCTGGAGGGCGAACTGTCCCTGGTCAACGGCAATGCGGCCAAGCTCAAGACGCTGGAAAAGCAGATCGCCGGCGTCAGCGAGCAGCTCGAGGCCGATGCGCTGAAGGTGGCGCAGAACGAGGCCAAGGAGGTGTTCGCGCCGCTCGCCAAGGGCCTGCTCAGCGCGGCCAAGACCAGCGCCTCGCTGGCAGGCATCGCCTGGAAGGGCAAGGAGCTGACCGATATCGAGTTCAAGCTCTACACCTCGGAATCACTGCACCGCCTGATGGTCGCGATCAAGGACGAGGACACGGTGCGCATCCACCATGCCCAGAAGCTGCTGAAGGAGGCGACGCGGCCCGACGCGCAGGAACTGCTGCAGGACTTCGTCAAGCTCGCCTTCGGCACCGTGATCGGCTGGGACGCCTGGGAGAAGTTCATCGACTTCCTCACCGCGGAATGGACCAAGGCGGCGGCCGAAGCCAAGCAGAAATTGAAGGAGGCAGCAGAGGCCGAGGCCGGCAGCGGGCGCTAGACGACAGCCGATCGCGACGATTGTGGCGCAAGCCGCGTGCGGATGACAGATCGTCCCGATCGGGATCGTCCGGCGGCGCAAAACGGCGTTGAAGGTCATGCCCGGCTGACGGCGCGTCGGCGCGACGTTATCATGCCCCGTCCATCCCGGCCGGATGGGCCATGCCGCGGCATGCAGTCCCCGGGGGTGTCATGATCGACCATATCTCGATCGCGGTGCGCGACCTTGTCGCGAGCGCTCGGTTCTACCAGGCAGTGCTGGAGCCGCTCGGCTTCACGCGCCTCATCGCGCGGCCGACCACGGTCGGCTTCGGCATCAAGTATCCGGAGTTCTGGCTCAACGCCCGCCCGGCGATGTCCCCGATCGCCGACGACACCGGCGTGCACATCTGCCTGCGCGCCCGCAGTCCCGAGGCGGTGGACGAATTCCATGCCCGCGCCCTCGCCCAGGGCGGACGCGACGACGGCGCGCCCGGGCCGCGCGAGGCCGCCATGGTGACCTACTACGCCGCCTTCATCCGCGACCTCGACGGCAACAAGATCGAGGTGATGACCGTGCCGCAGACGGCCGGCGCCTGACGGGACGCGGCGGCGCAGGCCCTGCGCCGCCGCACCGTGTCACCGCTCATGCCTCGCGTGCAGTCGCCGGCCTGTCAGAGATTGACCAGGCTGAGCTCGCGCTCGCCATAGCGCTGGCCTTCGATGCCCTCCGGCGTCACCGCCGCCTCGATCGCCGCCAGCGTCTGCGGCGTCAGCGCGAGCGCCAGCGTGCCGAGGTTCTCGATCAGGCGCGTGCGGCGGCGCGTGCCCGGGATCGGCACGATCCACGGCTTTTTCGCCAGCAGCCACGCCAGCGCGAGCTGGGCCGGCGTCGCATCGTGCTCGACGGCGATCGCCTTGAGCTGGTCGAGCGCGCTCTGATTGGTCTGCAGCGCCTGCGCCTGGAAGCGCGGCAGCGAGCCGCGAAAGTCGTCGGCCGCGAACGCTGCGCCGCCATCGAATGTACCGGCGAGGAAGCCGCGGCCAAGCGGACTATATGCCACGAAGCCGATGCCGAGCTCTTCCAGCAGCGGCAGCACCTCTTGCTCGGGCTCGCGCGACCACAGCGAATACTCGCTCTGCAGCGCCGCCACCGGCAGCACCGCATGGGCACGCCGGATGGTCGCCGCGCTCGCCTCCGACAGGCCGAAATGCTTGACCTTGCCGGCCTGGACGAGATCGGCCACCGCGCCGGCGACATCCTCGATCGGCACCGCCGGATCGACACGGTGCTGGTAGAACAGGTCGATGCGATCGGTGCGCAGCCGCTTCAGCGACGCGTCCGCGACCTCCTTGATGTGCGCGGGACGGCTGTCGATGCCGATCGGCCACGGACCGCCGGCGGGATCGAGCTTGAATCCGAACTTGGTGGCGATCACCACCTCGTCGCGCAGCGGCGCCAGCGCCTCGCCCACCAGTTCCTCGTTGATCTTCGGGCCATAGACCTCGGCGGTGTCGAACAGGGTGACGCCGCGCGCCACCGCCTCGCGGATCAGCGCGATCATCTCGCTGCGGTCGCCGGCCGGGCCATAGGCCCAGCTCATGCCCATGCAGCCGAGCCCGAGCGCCGAGACCGCAAGCCCGCCGCGCCCAAGATGCCTTACCTGTGTTGCCGTCATCATCGGTTCTCCCATTGCCGTCAGGGCCGTGACGCCGGCGCGGACCGCGCCTGCGGCGCGCAGGCCCGCAAACGGCATGTGGGGCGGGAGATAGATAAGATTAGACAATCAATTCTGACAATAGTAGTGAATATAAAATACCAATCATGGACGCCTGCATGCAGGGAACCGAGCTCGCCGAACTCGCCACCTTCCTCGCCGTGGCGCGTCACCGCAGCTTCCGCAAGGCGGCGATCGACCGCAACGTCGCGCCGTCGGCGATCAGCCACGCCATCCGCAGCCTGGAGACGCGCGTCGGCGTGCGACTGCTCCACCGCACCACCCGCAGCGTATCGCTGACCGAGGCGGGCGAGCGCCTGCTCGCCGGCCTCACCCCGGCGTTCGGCCAGATCGGCCAGGCGATGGAGGACCTCAACGCCTTCCGCGACACGCCCTTCGGCACGGTGCGCCTGACGCTGCCGCGCTCGCTCGCCGCCGTGGTGATGCGCGACGTCATGGGGCCGCTGCTGCGGCAGAATCCGGGGCTGCGTCTCGACATCGTCGCCACCGACCGCCTGCTCGACATCGTCGAGGACGGCTTCGATGCCGGCATCCGCTTCGGCGAACGGCTCAGCGAGGGCATGGTCGCGGTGCGCCTCAAGGCGCGGGTGCGCTTTGCGATCGTCGGCTCGCCGGCCTATTTCAGCACGCACACGCCGCCGACGACGCCCGCCGACCTGCGCCACCATGCGTGCATCCGCTATCGCTTCCCGAGCGGCGCGATCTTCAGCTGGGAATTCGCGCGCGGCGACGAGACGCTGCAGGTCGAGGTCGACGGCCCGCTGACCCTCGACGACCAGCCGCTGATGGTCGAGGCCGCGCTCGACGGCTGCGGCCTTGCCATGGTCGCCGAGCATCAGGCCGCGGCCGCCCTCGCCGCCGGCCGCCTGGTACGCTGCCTCGATGACTGGTGTCCCGCGGACGACAGCCTCTACCTGTACTATCCCAGCCGGCGGCACATGCCGGCGGGCCTGCGCGCGCTGATCGACCACCTCAAGGCCGCCGACTGACGGCCAGCCGCGGCATTTTTTCGCTTTACGGAATTCACGGAGACCGCGCGGCCCGCTGTCGCATTTTGAACCAGTTCGCGCGGCTGCCTAAACCTTTGAGTAACCCACCTTGCTAACGGGACCTCCATTCCTGCCGCGTATCTACGTACCAAGAAGGTGGGGCTATGTGGGAACGGCGCGCAGGACGCGGCAAGGAGAACATCGGACGCAGGCAGAACGCCGCCAGTGCTGGCGAGGCGGCGGACGCACCTGTCGCCGCCTGGCGCAGCCCGATCCACTGGCTGGTCGGCTGCGGCATCCTGCTGATCGCGGGCATCGCCATCGGCACCACCATGGTGGTCGGCCACTTCCGTGACCGCGCCCTCGTCAACAGCGCCCGCGAGCTCGACAACACCATCCTGCTGCTGGCGCGGCATTTCGACCAGCAATTCGAGGACATGCAGAACGTGCAGGCCGACGTGGTGGCGCATGTGCCGCCCGCCGCGCTGATGTCCCCCGACGCCTTCCGCACCGTGATGTCCGGCGCCGCGATGCATGACATGCTCAGGGCCAAGGTCAGCGGCAATCTCGATGTCGCGGGGATCAACCTGTTCGACGCCGACGGCACGCTGATCAACTCCTCGGTGGTGTGGCCGGTGCGTCCAGTCAACATCGTCGACCGCCACTACTTCCAGGCCTTCAAGAGCGGCGCCGCCACCAGCCCGACCCTGATCGGCCTGGTCCAGAGCCGCCTGTCGGGCAGCTGGGCGATCGTGCTGGCGCGCCGGGTGGAAGGCCCGAACGGCGAATTCCTCGGCATGCTGTCGCGCGGCCTCGCGCCCGCGACCATTGAGCAGTTCTTCAGCTCGGTGTCGCTCGCCGAAAAATCCGCGATCTCGCTGTTCCACCGCGACGGCGCCCTGATGGCGCGCTATCCGCACATGGAATCGATCATCGGCCAGAACTTCAAGGGCGGCCCGCTGCTGACGCTCGCCGAGCGCAATGGCGGCTCCGGCACGCTGCGGTTCGAAAGCCCGGTCGATCACCAGGAGCGGATCGGCGCGGTGCGCACGCTGAGCAACGTGCCGCTGGTGGTGATCGCCACCACCACGGTCGACGTCGCGCTCGCCGACTGGCGCGAGCAGACCCGCTTCCTGATCATCGCCGCCGGGCTCGCCGCCCTGATCATCGCCGTCATGGTGACCATGATCGTGCGCCAGATGCACAGGCAGCATCAGGCGGTGCAGCGCCGCCTGACGCTGCAGAAGCGCCGGCTCGACACCGCCGTCAACAACATGCAGCACGGCCTCGTGCTGTTCGACCGCAGCCAGCGGCTGATCGTCTGCAACCAGCGCTATATCGACATGTTCGGGCTGTCGCGCGACGTCGTGAAGCCCGGCTGCACCCTGCATGAGCTGATCACGCACCGCAAAGACCTGGGATCGTTCACCGGCGAGGTCGACAGTTATTGCCGCGAATTCCTCGAGTCGATTTCCCATGGCAGCATGGTGCAGTCGCAGCTCGACACCGAGGACGGCCGCGTCATCCTGTTCCAGTTCCAGCCGCTGGTGGAAGGCGGCTGGGTCGCCACCATGGAAGACATCACCGAGCGCCGCTGCGCCGAGCAGAAGATCGCCCACCTCGCCCACTACGACGCGCTGACCGACCTGCCGAACCGCGTCCTGTTCCGCGAGCGGCTGGAGCAGGAGCTGGCGCGCACCGCCGACGGCCACCAGTTCGCGGTGTTCTATCTCGACATCGACGAGTTCAAGAGCATCAACGACTCGCTGGGCCATCCGGTCGGCGACGAGCTGCTCAAGGAGATCGCGACGCGGCTGCGCGGCTGCATCGGCGAACGTGACTTCATCGCCCGCCTCGGCGGCGACGAGTTCGCGGTGGTGCAGAGCGCGGTGCGCACCCAGCGCGACGCCATCGAGCTCGCCATGCGCATCCAGGACGCCATCCGCCATCCCTGCGACTGCCACGGCCATCGCGTCGACACCGACGCCTCGATCGGCATCGCGCTCGCGCCGCAGGACGGCAGCGATCTCGACCAGTTGCTCAAGCACGCTGATCTGGCGATGTACGCCGCCAAGGCCGACGGCCGCCGCACCTGGCGCTTCTTCGAGCCGAAGATGGACGACCGCGCCAAGGCGCGACTGTTCATGGAGCAGGACCTGCGCCAGATCGTCGGCGCCCGCGCCTTCGCCGAAGGCGGCTTCGAAATCCATTATCAGCCGCTGCTTGACCTGCGCAGCGACACCGTGACCGGCTGCGAGGCGCTGCTGCGCTGGAACCATCCGCAGCGCGGCCCGATCTCGCCAGCCGAGTTCATCCCGGTGGCGGAAGAAACCGGCCTGATCGTCGCGCTCGGCGAATGGGTGCTGGCGACCGCCTGCCGCGAGGCGGCGCACTGGCCCGCCGGCATCCGCCTCGCCGTCAACGTCTCGCCCATTCAATTCCGCAGCCACACGCTGGCGCTCAATGTCGCGACCGCGCTCGCCACCTCCGGGCTGTCGGCGAGCCGGCTCGAGCTCGAGATCACCGAAGCCGTGCTGATCCGCGACGACGACGTCGCGCTGTCGATCCTGCATCATCTGCGCGCCATCGGCGTGCGCATCGCGCTTGACGATTTCGGCACCGGCTACTCGTCGCTGAGCTACCTGCAGCGCTTCCCGTTCGACAAGATCAAGATCGACCGCGCCTTCGTGCGCGAGATGACGGACGTCGACTCCTCGTCCTCGATCGTGCGCGCGGTGGTCGACATCGCCGCGGCCCGCAACATGACCACCGTCGCCGAGGGCGTCGAGACCGAACGCCAGCGCGAGCTCTTGCGCACCCTCGGCTGCACCGAGATGCAGGGCTTCCTGTTCAGCGCCGCGCGCCCCTCCAGCGAAATCCGCGCCCTGCTCGCCGCCAACCGCGGCATCGCGTCCAGCGACGGCGCGCGGGAAGCTGCCGTCGCCTGAGGCGCTTCAGGATCATTCCGTCGCGGGCAACGTGATGGAACATCGCAGCGAGCGCTGATATGATGGCAGGCGCGCCGATCGCCATTGCGGCGCAGCATCGTTCTTTTTTCAAGATCATTTTCGAACGACAAGTGTTTCCCGAGAAATACAGGTGTTTCGTGATCAACAGTGTCCCGCGACCGCGGCGCTTGCACCGCCTCAAGACCAGCCTGCACCACCTTGACGTCTTTAGCCTTGTCGTCTGCAGCCTTGCCGTTATCGCCAGCACAGCGCAGGCGCAGCCGGCGGGCACGTTGTCGGTCCGCTTCGCCTTCGAGGGCCGCGTCGACTGCGATCAGCCGCGACATGTGCGGGACTTCCCCATCCATGGCGAAGGCACTGCGTCACTGCAGCAGAACCGCCGCACGTCGCTGGACATGAGCATCCGCGCGACGTCGACCAACCGCCTGCACTTCGATACCAATCTCGGCGGCGCCCCCACCACGGCGCCAGGCGGGACGATGCAATTGCGCGTCATCAGCGCGAGCCGCCTGCGTGCGATCTGGCAACTGCCGAACAACAGCTTCAATGTCGACCTGACCGCACAGGGCAGCTCCTGCGCAATCCGCATCGACACCGCCCTCAACCGCGGCAGCCGGCAGTACACCCTGTTCGACGGCGGCCAGTTCTACTTCTGCTCCAAGCCGCGCATCCTGAGCACGCGCTGCAGCGCGCAGTAGCGTCACGCACGTTCAGCAAGCGCCTCCTTCACTCGCAATAGCGCTTGCCGTTGAACGAGAAGCACTTGGCGCCACCACCGCCGCCGCCGCCCGCGGGCGCCGACGGCGCGATGTGCCGGGGCTCATGCCGGACGACCTGCTTGCGCGGCGGCGGCTCCGGACGCCGCTTGCAGGTGCCGTCGGCGCCGAGCACGAAGCCGCTGTCGCAGCCGATCACGACACAGCGGTCGCCCTCCGCCCGCTGGCCCCGTGCGCATTCGAGCGGACAGACCCGTTCGCTCTTCGCCCGCACCGCATCCAGCGTCTCCAGGCTCGCCACCTTGAAGTTGAAGCTGGTGCCGGCGCGCTTGTTGAAGCGCTCCAGCGCCTTGATCGAGCCGTCGTTCCAGCTGCCGTCGAGCGCGCCGGGATCGCAGCCGACGCGCTTGAGATGGGCCTGCAGCAGCCGCGCGATGTCCGCCGGATCCATCGTCGGCCCCGCGGGCGGCGGCGCGGGTGTCGGGGTGTCGTTGGCCGGGGCCATCGCCATGCGGCTCTTCTCGAGGCCGGCATTGGCGCGCGCGGCCTCGGCGCGCGCTCGCTCGACCTCGCGCTGCGCGTCCGCGACGGCCTGCTGCCTGGCCTGCTCGACCTGGCGGCGAGCCGCATCGGCCTGGCGTTTGGCCTCATCGAGCTGCTGCAGCGCGCTGTCGCGCTCGCGCAGCGCCTGCTCGGCCGCCTGCTGCCGCGCGGCCTCGAGATCGCGCTTGGCCTGCTCCGACATCTTCTTGCGCGCATCCTCGGTCTGCCGCGCGCTCTGCTCCTCGAGCTGGCGCCGGAAGTCGTCGGCCTTCTGCCGCGCCTGATCCTCGGCCTTGCGCCGCGCCTCGTCGGCACTGGCCCTCGCCTGCTCGGCGGCCGCCAGCTTGCCGTCCTGGGCGCGGGCGAGCCCGGCATAGAAGCCGTCGGGATACCTGGCGAGGAAGGTCGCCCACGCCTCGCGCGTGCCGATCTGCGCCGCCAGCTCATAGTCCCGGCGCGCCCCGGCGTTGGGATCGACCGGCGCGGGCACCAGCGCCACGGTCTCGCCGCCGAGCGAGCCATAGACGAAAGGCTCCTGCTGGTTGCCGGTGACCTTGAGCACCTCGTCGCGCACGCGGCCGAAGGCGAGACGCAGGTCGAGCCCCGGCGCGGCGAGATATTTCACCAGCGCCGTGGTGAACGGGCTGTTGGTGGCGGTGCCGCCGGCACCGTCGCTGGTGATCGCGCCGGCCTTGGCGGCGAACGCCACCAGCGTGTCGGAGGTGGTGGGCTCGACCCGCGCAAGGCCGCGGCCGATCGCGCGGGTGGCGCCGGCCTTGCGCCGCATGGTGCTGGCGAACGGATTGACGCGGCAGGCATCGAGGATCACGAGCCGCAGGCGGCGCGCCGGCTCGAGCGCCTTCAGAAGGCGGTCGAGCGACACTGTCTCGTCCTCGACGTCGAAATCACTGACCAGCCTGGCGTCGATGGGAATGAGATAGTTGGCGCCGTCGACCTCGATGCCGTGTCCGGCATAATAGATCACGGCGATGTCGGCATCGCGCGCCGTCTCGGCGAACTCGCGCACGGCGCGGCGCATCTCGGCGATGGTGAGGTCGCGCCGTGCGTCGACCGTGTCGAAGCCCGCCTTGCGCAACAGGCCGGCGACCGCATTGGCATCGTTCTCGGGATTGGCGAGCTGCTCGACATGGCTGTACTTCGACATGCCGATCACCAGCGCGACGCGCTTGTCGGCCTGCGCGGCCGCCGCCATCGCCAGCCACAGCACAAGCGCAAGGCCCACGTTCCAGAACCAGCGTCCGGACATCCCCGCCCCTCACAAGCAGACTCAGGCTGCGATATGGCGCGCTGCAAACAATACGACGGTCCGGCGACAATTCCCTGACGGACCACCCTGCGACGATCGAGCCTGCCGGAACAAATTCCGGGCCGACATCACCTACTGAAAATCCGAAACCCGAAAACTGAAAATCTGCAAGTCAGTATCTAAAAGTCAGTATCTGCAAACCAGTATCTGCAAGCCTGACAGCGATCGATCGCCACGCGACGCCGATCCGTGTCGCGAACCATAACGTCGCGTCCGTCCGCTCGCAAACGGCATTTGCTCCGCCGCGGGCCGCCACGGCCGGTCTGCAGCGACGCGCTGTCATACGGCGGTCGCTGGATCGCGCGCACCGTTCGTGCCATCATCGCGGCATTGTCGATGCCATTTCAATTTTCATCCTTCTTTTTCAAGGCGGAGTCGTATCCTCATGAGGGACCGCGCCAAGCTTTCGATTTCCCTGACCTTTTCAGCCTTCACACTGTGTCTGTCCGGTACCGTACATGCGGCGCCGCAGCAGCTCTATGGCAAGTCCGTGATCATCACCTGGACGGAGGAGCGGCAGCAGAAGCCGCTCGGCGAAAGCGAAATCCGGGCGGTGGGTGCGGCCGGCGAGCTCGATCTCTATGTCAGCGAGCAGGGCCGCAACTTCAGCCGCATGCGCTTCACCGTGCCCAATGCGCGCGGCCGGCTCAAGTCCGGTAGCAGGGATCAGGTGTCCGGCGAGAACAAGGCCCGGCACTTCAATTTCAGCGGCACCACGCTCAACGTCGGCATGCCGCGCGGACAAGGCGGCGCCACCCAGGTCGTGGTCAATTTCGACAGTGGTTTCCAGAGCTGCACGGCCCGCGTCATTGTCGGCAAGACCCCGGGCGCCGATCGCATGGTCGCGCGCAGCCTCATCACCCGCATGCCGGTCGAGATCTATTCGGCCAAGGCCGGCGGCGAGAACTGCCGGGTGCAGAGCGGCAACGTGTTCGGCAACTGATCTTTGTCCTTGTCCGCAACAGGCTGAGCGAGGCGACGATGGACGACACGACGGGGCTGCTGCGGATCGTGGATGCGGTGCCGCAGACGGCAGGCATGGGCGTCGTCCTGGTCGCCGACGGCCAGGGCCAGCGCCTTCGCGCGCCGCTGCGCGGCGCAACCGCCGATGTCGTGTTCCAAATTCCGGATCACCGCAATCCCACCGCGACCACCAGCGCCTTCGCCGACACCAACGGCCATTTCTGGACCGAGCTGTGGGGCATGGGGGTCAGTTGCACCGGCGCGGTGGTGGCCGGCGTCGGTGTCGCCGGTGCGGTCGGCGCCGCGCCGGAGACCGGTGGGCTGTCGCTGCCCGCGGCCGCGCTGCTGTGGGGCGGCGCCACCGCCTCGGCGGCGCAATGCGGGGTGTCGTTCTACCGCTTCGGCAATGTGGTGCGCGGCCGTGACGACATCAACCAGGCGCTGGACGCCAGCGTCTCGTACAAGACCGCGATCTACATCCTCGACGGGGTCGGGCTGGTGGGCGCGGGCGGCGCCATCAAGGAGGTCGCCGCGACCAACACCGCGTTGAAGGAGGCCGGTACCGCCTGGCGCACCGCGGAGGTCGGCCAGCTCAGCCGGCAGCAGCGGCGCGCCTTCACCACCGCGATGGAATTGAACGGCGTCAAGCGCCTGCCGAATGCCGAGATCAGCCGCCTGGTCAAACAGAAGCTGCTGGACCTGACCGGCGCCGCGATCGGAATGGTCGGCAGCAGCAGCACGGACGGCGGCATCACCCACGATGTCGGGATCTGGATCGTCACCCGCCCGTCGCCGGATGGTCCATGACCACTGCCGCACCGGACCTGAGGCGCGATGACGGCGGCCGTGGCTGCTCTGTGCGCCTGCCTTGTGAGCCTACCTGCCGGTGATGCCCCGGGCCTTCCGGACGGCGGCGAGCAGCCATGGCTGGCGCTTGATCCAGGCCTTGAGACGGACCGCGGCCACCGTCGGCAGCCCGCGCCATGAGCCGGCGGACACGACCTCGACGAGATCGTGCGCGGTGGCGCCGAGGCGGCCCTTGTAGTCCTCGTTCCCGATCGTGAAGTCATAGTAGGTCAGGCCGCTCTCCGCGGCCCACTGCATCATCCGGGCCGACAACAGCATGCCCGGCGCCAGCTGCGCCCACGGACCGTCGAAGAAGGTCGGGATCAGCAGATGGAAAGCGCCGGCATGGCAGACGCCGAACAGCATCGCGACCAGGCGGCCGTCGACCTCGAGCAGCGCCAGGCGCGCAAAGCCCGATGCCGCTCCGCGCGCGATGACGGCACGGTAGAAGTTGGCGAAATCGGGATCGCGCAGCGGATCGTTGCGCTGCAGGGCCGCGAACCGCCGCAGCCGCTGGGCGGCGAGCTGCTCGAACAGCTCCGTCATCTCGGCGGCCTCTTCCACGACGCGGAAGCGGACACTTCCGAGCCCTGCCAATCCGCGCCAGCCCTTCTTGAGCTTCTCGCGCCGGTTGCCGCTGAATATCCGTTTGGTGCACGCGTCCCATGGCGCCGAGACGGCGACGCCGTGCGCCTGCAGCTCAAGCGTGAGGCAGCCAGGAATCCACGCCAACGGGTTGGCATCGCCTCCGATCGCGAGCGGAATCTTGGTCAACCGGAGAAGATCATGCGGGGGCAGAGCGGCGACGATCCGCGGCCAGAGGACGCCCCATTCCGTCGGCGTCGGTTTGAAACCTCGCGCCATGACCGGAGCGACGTAATCGGAGACGCCGAGATCCGCCCCCTCGATGACCTGCAGCCGTCCATCGACACGCCGGCAGAGCGGCAGGAGCATGACAGGCTGGCCATCACCACTGCGCACGGAACAGAACAGCATCTCCGCGCCACGCGGCCGAGCCAGTTGCTCCGCCCAGCATTCGATCCACAGCCGCGTCTGAAATGCAGATACAACGCCGCCCGCTTCCAGTTCCTGGTAAAGCCGGGCCGCGACATCGAGGTCGGACGTGACCTCGATGCGCATCTCGCGAGCAGACGTCGCTCGCGCGGGCTGCACGCCCGCGCTCCTGTCCAGCACTCCGGTCTCGGTACTCACCCTGCTCTCTCCCTCGACCGCTGCGACGCCCCGTCAGTTGGTGGTGATCGCGCGCCACGATGGCGCCGCCATGGTACCCTTGTTGACGTAAACGTTTCCGGAGCTCGTATCGGTGTACCGACTGCCCGGACGGGCCTTGTTTGCGCCCGTCACGCCGGTCGGCGCTCCCGATCCATAGACTTCGCAAATGCCATAGTCGCGTATCCAGCCCGGAAGACTACCATCGCGGAGCGAGAGACCGCCTGCCACAGAGCCGACCGGAAGGATATCTTTTGCTCGTACGGTTAAGCCGCTGCCACTGCCATGGGTCGTGGTCGTCGACAAGGTGGCCGTGGTCGATGGCGCTGTGGGATAGAGGCCCGGCCCCAGCGCCTTGATGGCGGTGACCGCTCCCCCAGACACCCCGGTGACCAGCAGGGACGCATTGAGAATGCGACCGGGCACGTTCACCATAACGATGCTCCCCACCGTGTAACCACTGCCACCCGACACAATGGTGACATCCGCGATTCCAGCACCAGCGGTAACCGGTGCAGTCGAAATGCCGTTCACCGTTCCTGAAACGAGCACGGAGGCGGCATCGACATTACCGGAGTACGCGGTGTGCAGAGCAATGACGTGCGTCTCACCCTCGCTGCCTTGCTGATTTGAGGTCCGGATATTGAAGCTTGAGTTCTTCACATTGCCGAGAAACAGCGCACCAGAGCCACCGTTTTGCGCCTGGGCTCCGCAGTTGTGGATCGTGAGATCGAGATTGATGTGATCGGCGATCGCCCCAGCGCCCTTTTGTCCGACGATGATGGCATACCCGGAGTTCGACGGCCCCAACGAGCCATTCATCCAGCTGTTGCCTTCCGGAAAGAAGCAGATGCCGCGCAATTCGATATCGGTGCATCCCGTGTCGATCTGAATCGCCGCAACAAAGCTGGTGTCGATGACAACGTTGGAACACTCGACAGAACTGCCGCCCGCGAACATCAAACCCACCATCGATTGGACGGCGTTCAGAGAGTTGATGCGCGTGTCGCCGGCGCGGCAGAGAATGCCGTAGTAGCCACCACCCACGACAAGGCTGTCCGCAACCGCATTGAAAGTGTTCAGCATCACGCCGAACTTGCCGCCGTAGACCGGATCGAATTCAGTGCCAACTCCCATCACCCGCACCTGCCCGATCACCATATCAGTGAGCAGATTGTCGCCGGGATTATAGTTCCAGACGCCAAAATCCGCGTCTGATCCACCAAAGTCCGCACCCCAGGTCGGGGAGAAGCTCGCGCCGGTGCCCGCCCCGGGACTGCCGTTCGCGTGGAACGTCGAGTCCTGCGGAAAGACCGACGGCTGCACAAGCGGCACCACGTTGGGCGCCACGCTCGCAATCGCTGCGGCCGACACAGTCGGCCCGGTTGGCGGCCTGCAGCTGTAGTAGCCGCCGGACGTCAAGACAAACCCGGTGATCGCACCACTGGCATTGACCGCAGTCACCTTGACGGTTGCAGGCTGGTAAGGCGCATAAGAAGGCTGCGGCAGAAAGACGACGTCGCCGACTTGATAGCCGCTGCCGGCCGTCACCAGCGCGACACTGGCGATGCTCCAGCTCTTGCCGAAGCAGACGCCCGCCCCCGTGCGCGGAACGACGTCGTCAAACACACAATAGAGATTAACGCGGCTTGCACTGGCGTTCGCCGAATAGACGATCATGGGCAGGAACGGGTTCGCGGCAAGCGAACCTCCAGGCGCGGGAATGAGCGTGCCCTCCATGTCGAGATCGACCCATTCAGGCACGACGATCTGGTTGGCCACCGACGCGTAGCTGCGTGGAAGCTTGGCGCGGACGTAGCTGCGCGGGTTCTGATCGTCGAGGCCCCGCTCCTTGAGCGCGAGCGCGTAGCTGCCGGCGTAGTCGAGAAAGGCCTGCAGCATGGCGCTGCACTCGCCGCGAAAATCCGGGCCCTGGAAGTCGCCGAAATTCAGCTCCGCCAGCGCCAGCTTGTCATTGAGATTGAGTGTCCTGGTGGGCGGGGGGGCCGCGGTGCCGCCGCTGCCTGTCGTCGTGAGCTGCGTCCAGCTCGAAGCACTGACATCGACCATGTTTCGCCTCTTCCTGATGGTGAGAAGGGTTGAGACGATAGCGGTCAATACGGAGCTGAAGCCGGCAAGCCCCCGATGCCCACAGCGCGCGCGGCATGTTGCCACGGGCGCATCGGCGGACTACGCCGCGGTGGTCACGGCCTGCGGTGGCGGCGCCGGACGTTCACGGCGAAACGCCTTGCGCAGCGACAGGAAGGGACGCTCGACGCCATAGTATGACGCAGCGGCGATGACAAAGCACAGCGGCAACTGGACGAGATAGAGGCTCCAGAGCGTATCCGGCAGGACTTTCGGCATCACCGACAGCACCACCTCGTGCCACAGATAGAGCGAATAGCTGAGTCGTCCGAGCAGCACCATCGGCGGCAGCTCGAGCAGCCGCCGCAACGGCGCAAAGCGCGGGTTGAACAGCACGGCGTAGAGCACGGGAATCAGCGCCACGCCCTGCACGGAGTAGCGCACGGTCTCGCGGAACACCGGATCGCGATAGACGAAGGTGAACAGCAGCAGCACGATGCCGGCGACGAAACCTGTGGTGCCGCCGATCGCACGAATGAAGCGATCGAACCGCACGAGTTCGAGCAGGCAGGCGAACATCGCGCCGTACAGGATCGAGTCGATCCGCGTATCGGTGCGATAATAGTGCTGCCAGATCGTGTCGGGCCACAGCGCGGCGAGAACGAGACGCAACCCGAGCACCACCACCGAAGCGATCGCAAGCCCGGCGAGGAAGCGCAGTGGCCGACGCCAGCCGAGGGCGAACAGCCAGGGATAGACCGCGTAATAGTGCTCCTCGACGGCGAGCGACCACAGCGTGCCGAGCGGCAGCGGCATCGCGCCGCCGAGCACGTAATAGTAGTTCATGACATAGAACAGGCCGGCCAGCACTTCCCATTTGCTGGTCGGCTCGCCAAGCAGCAGGTAGAGCACCGTCACGAGGCCGATGTTGACCAGCAGCGCCGGACCGAGACGGATGAAGCGCCGCACGTAGAAAGCGCCGATCGCCACCTCACCATTGCCATTGACCTCGGCGATCAGCAGACGGGTGATCAGGAAGCCGCTGATGAAGAAGAACAGCGTGACGCCAAAGCCGCCGGGCAGCACGACGTTCAGGCCGAAATGCGACAGCACGACCAGGAGGATCGCAACCGCGCGCATGCCGTCGAGCGCCGGCAGATAGGTGAAGCTCGCCCGCGACAGGCTCTCGGCACCTCCTCGGGATTTCGCGACCGTCACGGCTCGATCTCTGCTGGCGCATGGCAACGCGGCCGATGCCGGCATGTTGCTGGGTGGTGACCTGACGGCGGCAGCGCCGCCTGTCACCGACCCTGACATGGCGGGGGTTAGTGAAGCATGAAACTCATACCGCACGCTCCATGCCTATCGCCGGTTCCGCCGGTGGCAACAAGGTTAGCAAAACCTTAAGACTGCCCTGCTAAGGCTGAAGCCCCCGAGCAATAGCACCAGCCGCCCATGACCCGCCCCGCGTACGCCACTGCATCGGACGACGGCCTGCTGATGCTGCGGCTGCTGTACGCGGCCTTCGCGTTTTTCGTGCTGCTGCGCGTCGGCCTGAACTCGCTGATCCTCAACCAGTTCATGGACTACACCACGCTCGAGGGATCGACGATCCAGAAGATCCATCCCGCGTTCTACGGCATCGTGCTGATCATGGCGACGGTGCTCGCCAGCTATCGCATCGAGCTCAATGCCGTCGATCTATCGTTGCTGCGGGCAATCGCGACATTCCTCGTCGGCATCGTGCTGTTGACCACCATGCTGGTCGTCGGCGGCCGCAACGCTGCGTTCGGCTACATCCTCGACAGCTACATCGTGGCCTGCATGGCCATCTTCATCATGACCACGCTGCCGCGCCCGTGGCGACCGCTGATCGCCGAGTTGCTGCTCGCGTTCCTGATGCTGAGTGCGCTGGTCGGCACCGCCGAGTTCGCGCTGAAGACGCGCCTGCTGCCCTACCCCGGCGGCGAAGAGGTGTTTCGCCCCACCGGACTGTCCGACCATCCGCTGGAGCTCGGCCAGTGGTGCGCGGTCGGCATCTGCCTCGCGAGCGCGACACGCTGGCGCATGCCGTTCAAGATCGCCGCCGTCGCCGTCCTGCTGATCGGCGTACTGGCGTCCGGCGCGCGCTTCGCCACGCTGTTCGCTGGCCTGTCATGCCTGGTGTTCCTGATCACGGTCCGGATGGCGGCGCCGACGCCCCTCGACGGACTCCAGCGCAAGATCATGCTGGCGCTCGCCGGCCTGCTGGCGGTGATGGCGCTGATTGCCGTGATGTTCGCCGCCGGCGCGCTCAGTCGTTTCGACAGCGGCGTCGTCGACCAGAGCGCCCTCGCCCGTGTCAACATCTACGGCGTATTCGACTACCTGACCTGGAACGAATTCCTGTTCGGCGGCGACATCACACGCATCCAGCGCATCGCGCTCGACGTGTTCGGACTGCCTTTCATCGAAAGTTCGGTGGTGATCTTCACCGTGCAGTTCGGCCTCGTCGGCGCCATTCTCTTCGCCGTGCTGCTGGCCAACCTTTTCCGGGCACTGCTCACGGGCGCGCCCTGGAACGTGATCGCCGGCACCGTGATCTTCTTCACTCTGTCGCTCAGCAACAATGCGCTGTCGACGAAGTCGGCGGACATCCTGATGATGACGCTGCTGATCATGGGCTGCAAGGCCGCGACTCCGCGCAGGCCCATCGCGTGGAGCTTGCGCCGCGCCCCCGTCAGAGAGTAACCGGCGCCCTCACCCCGTCGATCGCGCGACCTGACCGATCATTTCATGAACGTCGTAGGTCATCACCGCGAGCAGCGCCGCGAGCGCCAGATACATCCCCCCGTATTCCAGCTTGGTCTGCAGCGGCACGCCATAATAGGCGATGTTCTCCGGCGCCTGCGGATCGTAGTGCCACGCCTTGATCAGCTGCGGCACCGCCATGATGGCGACCAGAAGCAGCACCGGGCTCGGCCGGTACAGCAGCAGCGCCACCAGCACCGGCACGCCGGCGAACCAGATGCGCGGGCCCAGCACCGCGGTGATGCGTCCGCCGTCGAGCGGCGACAGCGGCAGCAGGTTGAACAGGTTAAGGAACAGCCCGGCATAGGAGATCGCGAGCAGCAGCGCGCTGTCGTCGGCGCGCGCCCACTGGTACACCGCGAGCGCGGCAATGCTGCCGACCACCGGCCCCGCGATCGCGACATAGGCCTCGGTCTCGACATCCATCGGCTGGTCCCTGAGCTCGATCCAGGCGCCCAGAAACGGGATGAAGGTCGGCGCGCCGACGTTCAGGCCGCGCTGGCGCGCGGCGATATAGTGCCCCATCTCGTGGGCGAACAGCAGCGCGATGAACCCGGCGGCATAGCGCCAGCCCCAGACCGTGGCATAGAGCGCGAGCGACAGCACCATGCTGCCGGCGGTGGCGGCGAGCTTGCCCCACTTCAGGCCGGACAGCGCCAGCAGCAGCAGCGCCTTCATGCGGCGCCATCGGGCGTGTCCTGCCGCGGCTTGCGGTGGAACAGTTTCAGGATGGTGCCGCCGGCGACGGCCGCACCGACCAGGATGATCTTGCCGAACTTGAGCAGCGACGCCGCGAGCAGCGCGAACAAGCCGAGCTTCTTCGCCGCGACGCCGCCGACCAGCGCGATCAGGCCGTACTCGGCGACGCGGTCGGTGGAGGCGCTGAAGTCCTCGTAGCGTTTGCCGGTGTTGTAGGAGAGGTCGGCCAGCAGTTCGTGCGCCGCCGCCTTGTCGGTGGCGATGCTGTCCGAGCTGGTCAGGAGGTTGAGGCTGAAATAGCCGTCCCGCCCGAGCGCGTAGGTATTGTAGTTGATGTTCTTCGGCGCATCGTCGGCCTCCCCCTTGTCCTTGGCGAGCAGCGACCACACCAGGCGATGGCTGGTGGCGTCGTAGGCCGGCGGCTGCTGCCAGCCGATGATCTGCATCTCGGGAAAGCCGCGGGCGACGCGATCCTTGTTGGCCTCCTCGGTGCCATCCTTGAGGCTCTTCAGCAGGTCGTCGGCATTCCAGGTCCTGGCGTCATCGTCCTTGATATAGCCTTCCTTGACGTAGCGGATCACCACGATCCAGCGGTCGCTCGCCCGCGTGCCGACCACGATGCCGACGAGGCTCGTGTCGTTGACGAGGTTGCCGAGCGCGCGCAGCATGCGCGCGGCCTCGGTCCTCGGCACGAAGAAATCGCCTTTCGGCAGCTTCAGGCTGGCCTGGTCGATCAGCGGCACGTCGGCGGGACCGACGGTGCCGGCCTTCTCGGCGGCCTGCCAGGCGGCGACCATCTCGGCCTTGCGCGCCGCCTCGTCCTGCGCCTTGACCTGCTGCGCACGCGCCGACGGCATCATCAGCGCCGCCACCAGCGCCACGACCAGGATCACCGGAGTTCGCATGTCCCACCCCCTCACCATCGTGCCACCGGCTGCCGCGTTCACTCAACGCCGCGGCGATGACAGCGATACGACGCCAGATTGCGCCACTTTTAAAATACACGTGAATCCATGCACCGGCAGCAGAAAACGCGCCAGCGCGCCGCCTGGGCCGCGCACCAACAAAAAAACCCCGGCCTCGCGGCCGGGGTGCAGGCGATACCGGCCCGACGCCGGACTCAATGGAT
The DNA here is from genome assembly GCF_052115025.1 of Bradyrhizobium sp. 2TAF24. Lineage (NCBI taxonomy): Bacteria > Pseudomonadati > Pseudomonadota > Alphaproteobacteria > Hyphomicrobiales > Nitrobacteraceae > Bradyrhizobium > Bradyrhizobium sp. 2TAF24. The sequence continues at coordinate 57,370 of NZ_JBFRFW010000023.1, forward strand.
GATCGCGACCTTGCCGAAGCTCCGCCCGCCGCCCAGCCGGGCATAGGCTGCCGCGGCATCGTCGATGCCAAACGCCTTGTCGACGACCGGGGTAATGCGGTGGGCTGCGACCGCGCGGACGGCGGCGGCGAGGTCCTCCACCGGCCCGGTGTTGTTGCCCTGGACAGTGACGCCCTTGGCGATGATCGGCATGAGGTCGATCGCAGCGCTGGTGCCGGCGACGAAGCCAATGGTGAAGACCACGCCACCTTGGGCCGCCGCTGTCAGCGATCGTGCGAAGCTGTCGCCTCCCACAGTCTCGATCACAAGATCGACACCGCGCCCCTCGGTGAGCTTGAGGATCTCGCTCTCCCACTCCGGGGTTGCCCGGTAGTTGACGGTGTGGTCGGCGCCCAGCTTGCGGACACGCTCCAGCTTTTCATCGGATGACGAGGTCACGATCGCCGTGGCGCCAAAGGCCTTCGCGAGCTGCAGGGCGAATAGGCTGACGCCACCAGTGCCAAGCAGCGCAACGACCGATCCTGGCCCGATATTCGCCGCGCGCAGTGCGCGCCACGCGGTCGTACCGGCGATGGGCAGGGTCGCCGCTTCGGCAAAGCTGAGGTGATCGGGCAGGCGCACCAGGCCGCGCTCATCGACGACGGCATAGTCCGCCAGCGATCCCGGAAGGGATACACCGCGCATCCCGGAGACATTGGCCGGCGCGATCCGCCCGCCACGCCATCCCGGCATGAAATGAGGGACGACGCGATCGCCGACCTTCACGCCCGTCACATCCCTGCCGATGGCCGCGACCTCCCCGGCCCCGTCGGCAACCGGGACGAGCGGAAATTTCGGGACCGGAAAATGCCCGCCCGCCACCGCGAGATCGACGAAGTTCAGGCTGGCGGCGCGCAGCCGCACCAGCACTTCACCCGGTCCCGGGACGGGATCGGCCAGGGTAACGCACGTCAGGGCGTCGAGCGAGGCGGCGGTCAATTCGATGGCGCGCATGGCAGTCTCCTAGGGAACAGGCCGCTCAGTCGGCCTTGACATCCATCCTAGTCGTGCAATTTTTTTGGATAATCTGGCGCTAACGCAGGATATTCGTGCAAATGGCACAGCAATGGTTGAATGGCAGCCAGGTGGAGGAAGCCATCGCCTTCGCGGTGGTCGCGGAGCAAGGCTCGTTCGCCAAGGCCGCGCTGATCCTCGAGCGCGATGCCTCCATCCTGTCGCGTCGCGTCACCGCTCTGGAACAGCGGCTTGGCGTGCGCCTCCTGGAGCGGACGACGCGCAGGCTCGCGCTGACCGAAGCTGGGACGTCATTCCTTGCCCGCGTCCGGGCCGGTCTCGGCGCCCTGTCCGAAGCCGAGGCCATGGCGTCGTCGGACGCCCGCGGCGGTCCCCGCGGCACCCTGCGTCTCGCCCTGCCGGCGAGTTTCGCGCGGATGTGGATTGCCCCGATCCTGCCGGCATTCCTCGCCCGCTATCCGGACGTCCGGATCGAGGCGAGCCTTGCCAACACCTATGTCGATCTCATCGCCGGGGGCTTCGATGCGGCCGTGCGCATCGGCGCGCTACCGGACTCGCGCCTCGTCGCGCGGCGGATCGCCGGTCATCGTCGGGTTCTCTGCGCATCACCCGCCTATCTCGAGCGCCATGGCATGCCGCAGGAGCCGGCCGATCTCGCGCACCACGCCTGCCTTGGCTTCACCGGATTCGCCAGCCATCCCCATTGGCACCTCGTCCATCCGTCCGAAGGGCGCAGCGTGACGGTGCGCACCACCAGCGCGCTGGTTTGCGACGACAGCGAGGCGCTGGTGCAGGCCGCGGTGCGCGACGCCGGCATCATGATGTGCACCGACTGGCTGGTGGGCCGGGAGCTGGCACGCGGCGAGCTGCTGCCGGTCCTGGACGCCTGGACCACGCAGGACGCCGGGGCGGTCTATGCTGTCGTGCCATCCAACCAGCTCCTGCCCGCCAAGACGCGGGCTTTTGTCGACTGGATCGCCGAAAGCTTCGCGCCGCTGCCGCCGTGGCGGCTGTCGCGGCAATAAAAAACCCGGCCTCGCGGCCGGGGTGTGGTGCGCAGCGCTGCGTCGCGATGCTCGGAACGGCGCCCACCCGAGGTTGAGACGGCGCCGGCCCGGCTTGCTCGGACTTAGCGGTAGGTGACCGAGCTGACGCTGCAGACGTCGACGTTTTCGTTGATGGCTTCATCGCCGTCCGAGAACACGGCCTTGAAGTCGAACTTGCAGCCGCCGCTGCCGTCGTCGATGTCGACCGGCTGGGTCTCACCGGGCTCGATCGGATCGCCCTTGATGATGTTTTCCTGCCAGCTGCTGAGCTTGGTGCGCGAAGCGTAGAATTCCTTGATCGTCTTCTTGGTGTTGTTGATCACATCGACGTTGCGGTCGGCCGCGACCGCGGGAAGCGAAGCGACAAGAAAGCCGACGGCGACGCCGGACATCAGAGCATTACGTGCGAACATGGTTTCCCCTAGCCCTCTACAGTGAGAGGTGGCGTGATACTCATCATATCTCTCGTTGTCCAGCGAAGCCGGCCATGAACCTGATGCGGAGCGGCGCGCGTCGAGACAACGCGTCAAAGCGAAATGACGCGCGCTGGACAGGGCCTGCGAGTGCGCCTGCTTCAGACGACGGCAGCGACAACAGCCGTGCCGGCAGGGCCAAATCCGTCCCGGCCGCGCCGCATCCATCAATAAAAAACCCCGGCCTCGCGGCCGGGGTCTTGAGCAAGGGTGTCACGCGGCTCAGTACTTCGCCACCACCGGGGTGTTGAAGTGATAGTTCAGGCCGGTGCGGAAGATGTGCTCCTGGGCGTGGCTGTTGACGAACAGCGAGCTGGTGGCATTGATCGGCAGGTTGACGCTGGACTTGCCGAGATCGACGTAGAGGTACTCGGTCTTGGAGGTCCAGTTCTTGCCGAACAGGCCGAAGAATTCGAACGGCGTTTCGACGCCGCCGCCCACCGTCCAGCCGGTGCGGGTCTCCGACAGCGTGGCGGTGCCGACATTGACCAGCGACACGGCGGTCTTGACGCCGCCATAGGCGAGACCGCCGGTGACATAGAACAGCGACGAGCCGATGCCGTAGCCGACCCTGCCGCGCACGGTGCCGACCCACTGCATCTTCTGGTTCTGCGTCACGGTCTGGACGAGCGCGCTGCACAGGATGCACGGCTTGTCGTCACGCTGCGACGAGCCCTGGATGTCGGCCTCCAGGCCATAGACCCAGTTGGCCGCCTGCCAGTTGTAGCCGATCTGCGCGCCGCCGAGATAGCCATCGGGGCTGAGGAAGAGCTTGCCCGGCCCGGGCAACGCGGCACCGTTCTGGATGCCGCCGATGGAGGTCGGGTTGCGCGCGGTCGCGCCGCCGGCGTTGCCGCCGACATACCAGCCGCCCCAGTTGGCCACGGGCTGCGGCGCGACGAGGCCACTGCCGCCGAGACGGTAGTTCAGGCCGACGCGGAAGATATGCTCGCGGATGTTCGACGACGATGCAAAGCCGGCCGCCCCGGGCAGGATGCCGGGATTGTTGACGCTGCCGAGATCGACATAGAGGTACTCGATCTTGCCGGTCCAGTTGCCGCCGAGCGCCGCCTCGACGCCGGAGCCCACCGTCCAGCCGGAGCGGGTCTGACTGAAGCTGGAGCTGCCGAGCAGCGCGTTGCTGTAGCCGGTCTTGACGTTGCCGTAGGCAAAACCGCCGGTGAAATAGCTCAGCACCGGGCCGGTGGCGAAGCCGACGCGGCCGCGCGCGGTGCCAAACCAGTCGAGCTTCTGGCTGTACTGCAGGCCGCCGGCCTGGGTGCAGGCCGCGATCGCGAGGCCGCAGGTGCGATCGTCCTTGAAGCCGGTGCCCTGGATGTCGGCCTCGACGCCGAGCACGATGTTGCCGAGCCCGAAATTGCCGCCCTGCCAGTTGTAGCCGACCTGGCCGCCGCCGAGCGCCCCGAACGGGCTGAGGCGGGTGGTCTCGCCGATCCCGACGGCGCTGGTGGTGGTGGTCTTGTCACGGCCAAAGCCGAGGCCGGCGTTGACGCCGAGATAGAAGCCGGTCCAGTCGTAGGCCTGCGCGACCAGCGGCGGCGCCTTGGTGTAGGTGCGGGCCGGAAGATCGGCAGCCTGGGCGGTGGTGGATGCGACAGCGGCGAACGCCGCGGCAATAACGAGCTTGTTCAAAACGGCCTCCAGGGGCGACGGCGGAAATATGACGAGAGTCCTAGCCGCGCCCCGGCGCTTTGTCTGTGCCAGCAAAGCCACAGCCGCAATAAAGATGACACATGCGCCCGTTGTCCACGACCGGTCGCCCGGTGCAGGGCAACAAAAAACCCCGGCCGCGAGGCCGGGGTCTTGAACAGCCGCGGCAGCGGCCGGATGGTCTCAGTACTTCGCCACCACCGGGGTGTTGAAGTGATAGTTCAGGCCGGTGCGGAGCGTGTGCTCCTGGGCGCGGGTGGTGAAGGTGGTGCCCACCGCGACGGTGTCGGTCGACTTGCCGAGGTCGATGAACAGGTACTCGGTCTTCGAGGTCCAGTTCTTGCCGAACAGGCCGAACAGGTCGAACGGCGATTCGATGCCGCCGCCCACCGCGTAGCCGGTGCGGGTCCTGGAGACCGAGGCGACGGCGACGTTGGCGAAGTTCAGGTCGGTCTTGACGCCGCCATAGGCGAAACCGCCGGTGGCGTAGAACAGGGTCGAGCCGACCGAATAGCCGACGCGGCCACGCACCGTGCCGAACCACTGCATCTTCTGGTTATAGCTCACAAAGGCATTCGCGCTGCAGGTCATGCCGCAGGCATAGTTGTCCTTGAGCAAGCCGCCCTGGATGTCGGCCTCGAGGCCGTACACGATCGCGCCGGCCTGCCAGTTGTAACCGGCCTGGACGCCGCCGAAGTAGCCATCGGGGCTGAGGTTGAAGCGCTCGCCGAGGTTGGCGCTCCGGATGCTGCTCTTGTTGAGCGCGGTGCCGCTGCCGCCGTTGCCGCCGACATACCAGCCCGACCAGTTCGCGACCGGCGCCGGCGCGTAGGACGCGCCGCCGATGCGGTAGTTCAGGCCGGCGCGGAAGATGTGCTCGCGCACCTGCGAGTTGAAAGTAAAGGTGCCGAGGCTGCTGAGGCCTCTCTGGGTGCCGAGGTCGACGTAGAGATACTCGATCTTGCCGGTCCAGTTGCCCGCGAGCGCCGCCTCGACGCCGGAGCCGATGGTCCAGCCGGTGCGGGTGCTGCTGAAGCTGTCGTTGATCACGCCGGTGAAATCAGACACGCGCGACTTGACGTTGCCGTAGGCGAAACCGCCGGTGAAATAGCTGAGGACCGGGCCGGTGGCGATACCGACGCGGCCGCGCGCGGTGCCGAACCAGTCGAGCTTCTGGTTGACGTTGACGCCGAACCCGGCCGCGCACAGCAGCGTGCAGGTGCGGTTGTCATTGAGGCCGGCGCCCTGGATGTCGGCCTCGAGGCCGAGCACGACATTGCCGAGACCAAGGCCGAACAGGTTGCCGTACTGCCAGTTGTAGCCGATCTGGCCACCGCCGACGCCGCCGAGTCCGCCGATGCGCGAGCGCGGATCGACGATGCCGCCATTGAGATCGGTCTTGCTGCGGCCGAAACCGACGCCGGCGTTCACGCCGACATAGAGGCCGGTCCAGTTGTAGGCCTGGACGACCAGCGGGGGCGCCTTGGTGGAAGTGCGGGCCGGAAGATCGGCGGCGAGGGAGGACGAAGCGGCGGAGGTAACGGCGGCAGCGGCGAGCGCCGCGGCAAAGGCATAGGATTTCAAAACAGCCCCCGAATGGACGACAGACATGAGAATCTGACTGCAGTCCTATCGTGCGCAGGCCATGCTGTCTGTGGTCAGGGAGACACAGCCGACAATTAAAGTCGCCGCGGCGCCGTATCCCCGCCCCTGGACAACGAAAAACCCCGGCCGGTGGCCGGGGTTTTCGCAGGGAATGTCAGGGATCCGGCGGCTCAGTAGCGCGCCACGACCGGGCTGTTGAAGTGGTAGTTCAGGCCGGTGCGGAAGATGTGCTCCTGCGCCTTGGTCGAGAACGTCAGGCCGGTGCCGGTGATGGCATCGGTGGAGCGGCCGAGATCGACGTAGAGGTATTCGGTCTTGGAGGTCCAGTTCTTGCCGAACAGGCCGAACAGGTCGAACGGCGATTCGATGCCGCCGCCCACCGCATAGCCGGTGCGGGTGCGGGAGATCGACTGGTTGAAGGCGGTGCCGAGGAACACGCCGGCGACATCGGTCTTGACGTTGCCGTAGGCGAAACCGCCGGTGGCGTAGAACAGCGAGGAGCCGATGGCATAGCCGACGCGGCCGCGCACCGTGCCGAACCACTGCATCTTCTGATTGAAGGCGGCGAACTGCGGGGTGCCGGGGAAGCAGCCGAGCTCGCAGGCCTTGTTGTCCTTCTGGCTCGAGCCCTGGAAGTCGGTCTCCAGGCCGTACACCCAGTTGGCGGCCTGCCAGTTGTAGCCGATCTGCGCGCCGCCGATGTAGCCGTCGGGCGCGATGTTGAACTTCTCGTTGGCAAGGCCCGCCGCCGCCAGCGTGCTGCGGTTGAGCGCGGTGGCGCCGCCGACATTGCCGCCGAGATAGACACCCGACCAGTTGGCGAGCGGCTCCGGCGCGTACAGGCCGGCACCGCCGATGCGGTAGTTCAGGCCGGCGCGGAAGATGTGCTCACGCACCTGCGAGGTGTAGGTGTAGGGGTTCGGCAGCAGCGCTGCGCCGTTCTGGGTGCCGAGATCGACATAGAGATATTCGATCTTGCCGGTCCAGTTGCCGCCGAGCGCCGCCTCGACGCCCGAGCCGATGGTCCAGCCGGTGCGGGTGCTGCCGAAGGTGGTGGCGAGCGCCGGGTTGGACAGGTCGGTGACGGTGGTCTTGACGTTGCCGTAGGCGAAACCGCCGGTAACGTAGCTGAGCACCGGGCCGGTCGCGAGGCCGATGCGGCCGCGCGCGGTGCCGAACCAGTCGAGCTTCTGGTTGAACGCAAGGCCGGTGCCGGCGATGCAGGTGATTTCGCAGGTGCGGCTGTCCTTGAGGCCCGCGCCCTGGATGTCGGCCTCGACGCCGAGCACAATGTTGCCGAGCCCGAGCAGGTTGCCGTACTGCCAGTTGTAGCCGATCTGGCCGCCGCCGAGGCCACCGAGACCGCCGAGGCGCGAGGCCGGGAAGCCGACCGCCGGCGCGCCGACCGCAGCCGTGGTCTTGGAGCGGCCGAAGCCGACGCCGGCGTTCACACCCACATAGAAACCGGTCCAGTTATACGCCTGCACCACCATCGGCGGCGCCTTGCGGTAGACCTTCGCGGGCAGGTCGGCGGCGGAGGCCGATCCCGCGGCGAGCGCAGTGCCTGCCAGTGCGAGCACGGATCCGAGGATCCGGGTGGACGAAACGAATTTCATGGACGGTCCCCCAATGGCAGGCAGGTCGCTCGAGCGACTGTGCCGAAAGAGTACGCCAAACAGGGCCGGCGCGCTGTGCCCGCTGCGCCACAGCGTCGCAGTTTCGAACGCCGCGATGGAACCCGCACACCGGTTGAAATCACTTAACAATCCCTGAATGTCGGGCGCGTGCACGGGCTGCCATGCTGTCGCGAAACCGTCATGCGGCGGTGTCGTCTCCGCACCTTGCCGAATGCCCGCCCGCGCCACCATATCCGCCGCAATCGCCGGCCACGGTGGCCGTGCCGGCGCATACGCGCCACGCCCAGCGCCGCTGGGGCAATGCCGGGGACTGACATGACCAGGACGCGCCGGAACGGACCTCGTCGGACGAAGCGGGAGTGGCGGCTGGCCGGCGCGCTGGCGCTCGTCCTCGGCGCCGCATCGCTGCTCGCCATGCCGCGCGCCGCGCACGCACAGGAGGCGACGGCGGCCGAGGCGAAAGCCGCCGACAGCAAGGCCGGCGAAGCCAGGGCCGGTGACAGCCGTGCCGGCGCACCGGGCGTGCTGGCGCTGCTGCCGGCCGACGCCGTCACCCACCACACGCTGCCGCTCGGCGACCGCCCCCTCGCCTACACCGCGACCGCCGGCACCGTGCCGCTCTATGGCCAAAACGGCGAGCGCACCGCGGCGGTGTTCTACACCGCCTATGTCGCGAAGGACGCGCCCGCCAACCGCCCGATCACCTTCGTGTTCAACGGCGGGCCCGGCGCGGCGTCGGCGTACCTGCATCTCGGCCTCGTCGGGCCGAAGATCCTCGACTTCGGTCCGAGCGGCCGCGACGGCGCCCATGCCGCGCTGATCGACAACCCGCAGAGCTGGCTCGCCTTCACCGACCTTGTCATCATCGATCCCGTCGGCACCGGCTGGAGCCGCACCGTGAAGGCCGACGACGCCGGCTTCTTCGGGGTGCAGGCCGACGCCCAGGTGATGGCCAAGGTGATCGCGCTGTATCTGGCCCGCAACGGCCGCAGCGGCGCGCCGAAATATCTGCTCGGCGAGAGCTATGGCGGCTTCCGCGCCGCCAAGACCGCGCAGGCGCTGCGCCAGTCGCAGGGCCTGATCGTCGCCGGCGTGATCATGCTGTCGCCGCTGATCGACGGCTCGCTGATCTTCGGCTCCAACCGCTACGCGCTCGGCGCGGCGCTGCAGCTGCCGTCGCTGGCGGCGACCGAGCTGGAGCGCCGCGGCGCGTTCACGCCGCAGGCGCTCACCGAGGCCGAGCGTTTCGCCATGACCGACTATCTCACCACCCTCGCCGGCGCCGCGCCCGCGGGCGACGCCGCGCGCGCGTTCTATGATCGTGTCGCGGCGCTGACCGGGCTGTCGCCCGACCTCGTGACGCGCACCCGCGGCTTCGTGCGCGACGCCTTCCTCAAGCACCTGCGCGAGCGCGACCAGGCGGTGGTGAGCATCTATGACGCCGCGCTGGCCGCGCCCGATCCCTATCCCGACAGCGACGGCCGCGGCCCCGACCCGGTGCTCGAAGGCTTCACCCGCGCCTATGGCGGCGCGTTCGCGGCCTACGCCCGCGACACCCTCGGCTTCAAGACCGACATGACCTACCAGCTGCTCAGCACCGAGGTGAACAACAAGTGGAAGTGGGGCGAAAGCGAGGGGTCGCGCCGCCAGGCCAACGCCGCCGACGACATTCGCGAGCTGTTGTCGCTCGATCCCTCGTTCCGCCTGCTGGTCGCCCATGGCTACAGCGACCTGATCACGCCCTATGGCGTCAGCCGCTACGTGCTCGACCACCTGCCGCGCGAGCTCGCGAACGGCCGCACCGCCCTCCGGCTCTATCGCGGCGGCCACATGCTCTACACCATCCCCGCCTCACGCGCCGCGTTCACCGCCGACGCCAAGGCGTTTTACGAGAGCGATGGCCGCAGGGATTGAAAAGGGAGCGGCGTCTTGTGGGGGCAAAAAAGAAGCCAATGAAGCACGGCGTTTGTTGTTGAACTCGTCAAGCCCGGGCTTGTCCCGCAAGTCGGATTTATCCGACTTGCGGTCTTTAGAAGAACGCAACTCGGCAGAGCCGAGTTGCTACGCATCCACGTTTTTGCAGCGTTTCAACAAGGAAGACGTGGATGGCCGGGACAAGCCCGGCCATGACGGAGAAAAGCCGACAATCCGCGTGCTTCAACTCAACCCGAGCGCAGCACGTCGCGGCGGTTCACCTTTTGCACCGGGCGCGCGTTCATGGCGTAGAGCTTGGCAAAGCTCGCCACGTCCGCCTCCGCCACCTCGACCGGCGTCGTCAGCAGCAGCCACTCCACGGTCTCGGCGCAGGGCGGCGTGGTGAGCGAGCCGGCATAGCGGTAGTAGTTGCGGCCGGCCGGCAGGAAGCCCGCCGGATCGATCGCCGCCGGCGCCTTCACCGCCGGGCCCGCCGCCTGCGGCATCGCCGCGGTCACCGCCTTGAACGCCGCATTGGCCTGCCCCGTGGTCATCAGCACGCCGACCACCGCGAGCGCGCCGGCGTCGTTGCGATGCACGAAATGCACCTCCATGGGGAAGCTCTTGCCGTCGATCAGATGCTCGCTCGGCCGGTGGAAATGAAACTGCACCAGCTTGTAGCTGGCGCCGGCGACCTTGAGCGTGCTGCCGTCGGCGGCGTTGACCTGGATGGTGTGGCCGTTGTTGACGATGGTGTCGACGCCCCCCTTCCAGTCGATGGCGAGCGGCGGCAGCTCGGCACGCACCGACGAGGTGATGTCGATCGGCGACTGCTGGCTGCCGACCGAGCACACCTTGCTGGCGGCGTCGACATCGCCCCAGTGGGCAGGGCCTTCGGCGCCCTCATAGCTCCAGTGCGCGCCCTCGGCGGCGACGCCGGCGGTGGCGCACAGCGGGCACAGCGCCAGTCCCGCGAACGCTTTCAGTATGGAACGACGATGCATGGTCTTCTCCTCTTCCCCCAGCTCCGAGTCGGAGCGGTTCCGCTCTATCGCGGGCCGGTGTTGCGGACAAGACGCCACGGGGGCGCAAACTGCCGCTGTTTGACCTCGATCAAAGCGCGGCTCGCGGTTGTGCGCCGGAATGGCGGCAACGGCAGGAGGCGACCCCATGACCTCGATATCCGGCAGGACCGACCCGGTGGTGCGCAGGATCGGCGCCGCCGACATCGCCGACGCGCTCGCCGCGGGCTTTCGCGACTTCAGGGCGGCGCCGCGCTACGGCCTCGCCTTCGGCGCGATCTATGCCTGCGGCGGCATCGCCATCATCGCCTGCGTCACCGCGCTCGGCCTCAGCTACCTCGCCTATCCGCTGGCGGCGGGCTTTGCGCTGATCGGCCCGTTCGTCGCCGCCGGGCTCTACGAGGTCAGCCGCCGCCTCGAGCAGGGCCGGCCGCTGTCGTTCGGCGCGGTCTGGCAGACCGTGAAAAGCCGCGGCGAGATCGGCTGGATGGCGTTCGTCACGCTGTTCGTGTTCGTGATCTGGATGTACCAGGTCCGCCTCCTGATCGCGCTGTTCCTCGGCCTCAACGCCTCCTTCACCAGCTTCAACGAGTTCGTCGCCGTGGTGCTGGGCACGCGCGAGGGACTGCTGTTCCTGCTGATCGGCCATCTCGACGGCCTCGTGCTGTCGCTGATGCTGTTCTCGCTGAGCGTGGTGTCGTTTCCACTGCTGCTCGACCGTGACGTCGACTGCGTCACCGCCATGATCACCAGCGTGCGCGCGGTGACCACGAGCCCGCTGCCGCTGCTCGGCTGGGCGGTGCTGGTGGTGGTGGTGCTGGTCGTCTCGGTGCTGCCGACCTTCCTCGGCCTGCTGGTGACGCTGCCGGTGCTCGGCCACGCCACCTGGCACCTCTACCGCCGCATCGTCGCACCGCAGGATGCCACGGCGATCCGCGCGGTCTGAGCGCGCGCCGGCGGCCGACGCGTCATCGGCGCATCGGCGTCATCGTGCCGCGACGATCGCGTGCATGCGGCCCGCAGGTTCGTTGCGCCTGACGGCAAGACCGAGGCCGGTCAGTTCGTCGGCGAGCGCGGCCGGGCCGAGGCGCAGCTTGCGGTAGCTGCTCTTGCGCAGCGTCCAGCCTTCGTCCGTGCGCACATGCACGAGGTCGCTGACGACGACCGTCTCCGGCTCATAGTCCAGCACGCACACCATGATGCGGTCGGCATCGGCCCGGACGGGCAGGAAGCGATCGAGACCGGTCAGCTCGGCCGACAGGTCGCGGAAGGTCAGCACCAGCAGGCCGCCGGGCTGCAGCAGATCGCGCACCTTGCCGAGGACGCCGGAGACCTCCGCCCGGCTTGCGAGATGGGTGAGCGTGTCGCCCATGCAGACGATCGTCTCCACGCTGCCCGGCGCGGCGAGCCGGTCGACATCACGCAGGTCCGCCAGCACCGTCTCGACCGGCCGATCGCCCTTGTGGGCGTCGAGCTCATGCAGCAATGCCTGGCTGGTATCGACGGCGATGACGCGCTGAAAGCCGAGGTCCGCAAGCGCCAGGGACTGAAACCCGGGGCCGCAGCCGAGATCGATCGCCGTCCCGTGTGCGCCCGCTCCCACCCCGAGGGCCGCGAGCGTGTCGCGCTGCTCCGCCACCTTGGCGGCGAACGGAAGCCCGAACATCCATGTGTAATGCTCGGCGAGCAGCGAGTCGTAATGGCGGGTGACGGTGTCGGTCATGGCGCACTCCCTGGCCTTGAGGCCAACGCCTATGCACCGTCGCCGCCCGCTTTTCCAGACAGGGACTGCGAATGGCAGCGTCCCGCGCGCGCCGCGCGCACGCGACGCGTCGCGATCGCCTGAAGACGTCTCAGGCCGCGCGCACGGTGGCGAGAAACTTGTCGACCTCCAGCCGCAGCTGTTCGGACTGGGCCGACAGCTCCGACGCCGCCGCCAGCACCTGATTTGCGGCCGCGCCGCTCTCGCCCGCCGACACCGAGATGCCGGAGATGTTGTGCGACACCTCGTCGGCGCCGCTGGCCGCGAGCTGCACGCTGCGCGAGATTTCGCCCGTCGCCGCGCCCTGCTCCTCGACCGCGGCGGCGATCGCCGCGGAAACGTCGCTCATCGACTTGATGACCGCGGTGATCGAGGCGATCGCGCTGACCGAATCCGTGGTGGCGCCCTGCATGCCGCCGATCTGCGCGCGGATGTCGGAGGTCGCCTTCGCGGTCTGGTCGGCGAGCGACTTGACCTCCTGCGCCACCACCGCAAAGCCACGCCCGGCCTCGCCGGCGCGCGCCGCCTCGATGGTGGCGTTGAGCGCCAGCAGATGGGTCTGCGAGGCGATGTTGTTGATCAGCTCGATGATGGCGCCGATGCGGTCGGCGCCCCCCGACAGCCGCTGCATCTTGTCGGCGGCCTGGTCGGCCTCCCGCGCCGCTTCGGTCGACACCCGGGCGGATTCGTTGACCTGCCGCGAGATCTCGCGGATCGAGCTCGACAGCTCCTCGGCGGCGACCGCGACGCTCTCGACATTGGCGCTGGCGGTCCTCGCCGCGCCGTCGGCGACGGACGCCTGGGAATTGGCCTGCTGCGCGAGGCGGCTCATCGATTGCGCCGACGACTGCAGCTGCGTCGCGGCGGACGCGACGATGTTGACGACGCCGCCGATGGTCTTCTCGAAATCGACCGCGATGTTCTCCAGCGTCCGGCGCCGATCGCGCCGGCCCGCCTCGATGTAGACGTCGATGGCGATATCCATGTCGAGCAGCGCCGCCTTGACGATGGCCTGCTGCAGCACCGCCGTGTGATGCTCGCCGTCGCCGCGGCTGAACAGGCCCGAAGTCTTGCGGGCCGAAGCGCTGCGGTCCAGGCCCTTGCGCGCCGCGATCGCCCGCAGCAGGCCCGACACCAGGATGCTGTAGCCGCCGATGTACCAGCGCGGCCCGAGGCCGAGCTTGTTGTGCACCTCGCCGATCTTGGTCACGGAAGCCTGATAGGCGTCGTCGAAGCGGCCGTCGAGGATGATGGCCCAGTGCCGCAGCTGCATCGCCTTGGCGTGCATCATGTGCTCGCGGTTGCGGAAGAACGCCGCAGTCTCGCGGAACTTCTCGACATGATCGTAGAACGCATCGAGGATCGCCGGCATCTCGGCGAGAATGAACGGTTTTGCCTCGCGCAGCGCTACGAGCATCGCCGCGTCGATGATGCTGAACTCGAGCCTTTGCGCGATTCCCGCTTCCGCCATGGCGCTGCCCCCAGCCTGCAACGATTCCGTCAGCTTAAGACCCCGCACTTAATTTGCGATTTGCCCGTTTCACGTCACTGCCGCCCATCAGGCGACAGCGCCGCTCATCGTCCGTGACCGGCCGAGCGTCGCCGACGGCAGCTCGCCGAACGCGCCGCGATAGTCGCGGGCGAAATGACCGAGGTTGGTGAAGCCGCAGGCGAACGCCACCGCCGTCACCGAGGTCGCGGTGTCGGCCTCGTGCAGCAGGTTGTTGGCCCGCCGCAGCCGGATCAGCTTGAGCACGCGCGCGGCGCTGAGGCCGTGCCGCGCGAAATGCCGCTGCAGCGAGCGCACGCTGGTGCCGGAGCGGCGCGCTACTTCCGTCAGGCCGAGCCGGCCGCCGGAATTGTCGAGGATGAGGCGAACCGCCGCGCGAATCGGCATCGGCACGTCGGTGTCGTCGCGCATCGCGGCCAGCGGCGCGAGATCGCCTTCCGGCACGGCCGCGACCGTGATGGTGGAGATCGGCGACAGGCAGTTCGGCCGGACCATGTCATCGTGCGTCACCGTCTCGATGGTGCGAACCACCTGCTCCGGCTGTCCGGCCGCGTGCGGCAGCGCCCGCAGCGTGACATCGGCCCAGATCCGCGTCCCGTCAGGACGCAGAAAGCGCTCGCGGATGCTGTAGCTGTCGATCTTGCCCTGCGTCAGCAGCGCGCGCTGCGGCGCCTCGCGAGCGCGATCAGTCGGATCGAGCAGATCGCGGATCGACACGCCGTCGTGCCCGAGCTTGCTCGCCGGACAGCCGACGAGGCGCAGGAACGCACGGTTGGCGAAATGAATGTGATCATCACCGTCGCTGGTGACCACGACGGCCACGTCGAGGCTGTCGAGCACCGAGTGCAATAGGGTTTCGTTCCACATGAGCGCCGCACATGATGGCAAATGGGTTGATCGATGGACCTGCATGATCCGCGACACGCGACCGGCGGGCGGGATCCATCCGCCACTTTTAACCAACTGTCACGGCGGGCCATGATCTGGATCAAGATATGCGGCCGGCCCGGCCGGATTCTTTCGCGGCGGCGTCGCTGGTTCCAGCGGCGGCCCGCAAGCGCCCGGGTAACGATCAGCCAAAAAGCCGCCTCGCTTCGCAACAAATGCAAACCCTGCAGGGCCACGGCCATCCATTCGTTGCACCGCACCCGCGCAACCAGCTGACGGCATGAGACTTTCGTAGCGTCTCCAGGGTCCCGCGCGGCGGCCCGCAGTGTTGTTTTTGCGTCAAAATTGTGCCATGTCCGACCCGTTTACGGACGTTTTCGCGACTTCAGGCCACAGTTTCGCGCGTTCCGGACGGCTGTCGACGAGGTGGGTTGCACCGCTCGGCCAGCGTTCGCAATGTCCGCGGCGGCGGCGTGAAGCGCCAAGCAACAAGAACCGCCCAACCGGTGCCTTCGATCGCCAGACCCAAGGACAGCCTCGTGCAACAGCTGCTCAAACTGACCCGCGTCATCGACGCCATCGGCGACGTCGCCGGTTTCATCGCCAAGTGGCTCGTGCTGCTGGCGTGTCTCGTCAGCGCCGGCAACGCCGGGATCCGCTACCTGTTCAGCTACTCGTCGAACAGCTGGCTCGAGATCCAGTGGTACATGTTCGGCGGCATCGTGCTGCTCGGCGCGGCGCAGACGCTGCGCCTCAACGAGCATGTCCGCGTCGACCTGCTGTACTCCTCGGTCTCCGAGCGCACGCGGCTGTGGATCGACGTCGTCGGCTTCATCTTTTTCCTGCTGCCGGTCACCGCCTACCTGATCAGCCTGACCTGGCCGTTCTTCCTCAAGTCGTACGTTTCGCAGGAATACTCCTCGAACGCCGGCGGCCTGATCCTGTGGCCCGCCAAGCTGCTGCTGCCCGCCGGCTTCGTGCTGCTGTGGCTGCAGGGCGCCGCCGAGCTCGTCAAGCGCATCGCCGGCCTCACCGGCGCGGTCAAGATCGACACCCATTACGAAGCGCCGCTGCAGTAAGGCGCCACATTCCTTTCGGGACGGGATAACGCTCCATGTTTTCACACGGCATCATGCCCCCGCTCATGTTCGGGACCATGGTCTTGTTCATGCTGTACGGGTTTCCGGTGGCCTTCTCGCTCGCCGCCGTCGGTCTGTTCTTCGGGGCCATCGGCATCGCCACCGGACATTTCGATCCGGCCTTCCTGCAGGCGCTGCCGTTCCGTTTCTACGGCATCATCTCCAACGACCTGTTGCTGTCGATCCCGTTCTTCACCTTCATGGGCGCGATCCTGGAGCGCTGCGGCCTCGCCGAGGACCTGCTGGAAGGCACCGGGCAGCTGTTCGGCAAGGTTCCCGGCGGCATCGCCTATGCGGTGATCATCGTCGGCGCCGTGCTCGGCGCCATCACCGGCACGGTCGCGGCGTCCGTGATCGCCATGGGCGTGATCTCGCTGCCGGTGATGATGCGCTACGGCTACGACATGAAGCTCGCGACCGGCGTCATCGCGGCGTCCGGCACCATCACCCAGCTGATCCCGCCATCGCTGGTGCTGATCGTGCTCGCCGACCAGCTCGGACGTTCCGTCGGCGACATGTATCTCGGCGCCATCGGCCCCTCGATCCTGCAGGTCGCGATTTTCATCGCCTACATCGTCATCCTGTCAATCGTGCGCCCCAAGGCGATGCCGCCGATCCCCGAGGATGCGCGCGAGCCGATGAGCTGGAAACTGGTGCGCCGCGTGCTGTGGGGCATGATCCCCTCGATCGTGCTGATCTTCCTGGTGCTCGGCACCATCGGCCTCGGCCTCGCCACGCCGACGGAAGCCGGCGCGATGGGCGCGGTCGGCGCCATGCTGCTCGCCGCGCTGCACGGCCGCTTGAGCTGGACGCTGCTCGAGCAGGGCATGACCTCGACCATGCGCCTGACCTCGATGGTGGTCTACATCCTGATCGGCTCGACCTGCTTCAGCCTCGTGTTCCAGGGCATGGACGGCGCGCGCTGGATCGAGCACATGCTGACCGGCCTGCCCGGCGGCGCGATCGGCTTCCTGATCTTCGTCAACATCTTCGTGTTCTTCCTGGCGTTCTTCCTCGACTTCTTCGAGATCGCCTTCATCATCATCCCGCTGCTGGCGCCCGTCGCCAGCAAGCTCGGCATCGACCTCGTGTGGTTCGGCGTGCTGCTGTGCGTCAACATGCAGACCTCGTTCATGCACCCGCCGTTCGGCTTCGCGCTGTTCTACCTGCGCGGCATCGCGCCGCCGGAAGTGAAGAGCTCGGACATCTACTGGGGCGCGATCCCCTGGGTGTTCATGCAGATCATCCTGGTGGTGATCGTGATCGGCTGGCCCGAATCCGTGACCTACTGGCTCGACAAGACGGTGATCGACACCTCCAAGGTGAAGATCGAGATTCCGGTCATCGAGCAGGCGCCGCTGTCGTTCGAACCGTCGAAGTAGCGCCGGCGACCTCGACGCGATCACGGGCGGCCTTCGGGCCGCCCGTTTCGTTTGCGCCTCACGATTCCATCGTGCTCGGCACCTCGGCCACCAGCGGCGGCGGCGCCGGGTCGGCCTGCAGGCGGTAGCCGACGCCGGATTCGGTGACCAGCAGCCGCGGCCGGTCGGGATCGGCCTCGATCTTCTGGCGCAGCTTGCGCACGAGGATGCGCAGGTACTGCACGTTGTCGCGCTGGCGCCCGCTCCACACCTCGCGCAGCAGCTGGTCGTGGGTGACCACGAGGCCGACATGGGTCGCGAGCACATGCAGCAGGCGATACTCCTTGCGCGTCAGCTTGATGCGCGCCGTCCCGACGGTGACGCTGCGGGCGACGAGATCGACGCTCAAGGCCCCCGCCATCACCACCGGATTCTCGGTCCTGGACTTGAAGTAGCGCCGCAACGCCGCCTCGCCGCGCGCCAGCAGCTCGGCGATGCCGAACGGCTTGACGACATAGTCGTCGGCGCCGCGCTTGAGCAGGCGAACCTTTTCGGCCTCGTCGGACTCGATCGACAGCATGATCACCGGCGTGTTGGACCAGCCGCGCAGCCGCTCCAGCACCTCGTCGCCGGTGATGTCAGGCAGCCCGAGATCGAGAATGATCAGGTCCGGCGTATCGAACATCGCCGCCCTGAGGCCGGCCTCGCCGGTCTCCGCCTCCACCACCGCATAGCCGTGCAGCTCGAAGCCGGCGCGCAGGAAGCGGCGGATCTTCGGCTCGTCGTCGATCACCAGGACCGTATTCACCGGCTCGCTCATGGCGCTGCTACCGTCAGCTCCGGCGCGGCGTCGCACGCCACCGGCAGCGTGATCGTGGCGACCGTGCCGCCGCTCGCGCCGCGGCTCGCCAGCGCGAGCACGCCGCCATTGGCCTTGACGAACGCCGAGGCGATCCACAGCCCGAGGCCGAAGCCCGGCACGGCGGCGAGATGGCGCGCGCCGCGAAAGGTCTTGCGGCCGAGCTGGCGCTGCTCGTCGGATGTCAGCCCCACCCCTTCATCCAGCACCATAAAGGCGATGTGCCCGGCGTCAGCACGGACGCGGATGACGACGAGGCTGCCCGCCGGGGAATATTTCGCGGCATTGTCGAGCAGCTGGCCGCAGGCCTCGGCGATCAGCACGGCGTCAACCTTGACCAGCGGCAGCTGTTCGTCGAACTCGACCCGCACGCGGTGCCGCGCCAGCCGGCGCGTCTTGCGCTCGATCGCGGCATTCATGATGTCGCAGGGATCGGCCCATTCGACCCGCGGCCGCACCCCGCGGCTGGTGACGCGCGAAGCGTCCACGAGGTTGCGCAGGAAGCCGTCGAGCTGGACCGCCTCGTCATGGATGCCGTCGACCAGCCCGCGGACGGTGGCATCCGTTCGGATCGCGGGCGTCGCCTCCAGCACGCTGGCGGCGCCGAGGATCGAGGTCAGCGGCGTGCGCAGCTCGTGCGAGATCACGCCGTGCAGCGCATCCTTCAGCAGTTCGTCGCGCAGGCGCAGCCGCGCCTCGCCCATCGCCGTGCCGACATCGATGCGCGCCAGCGTCACGGCAGCCTCGTCGATCACCGCCTCGAGCCGGCGCAGGTCCCGGTCGATCACGGCCTCGCTGCGGCCGCCGATATCGACCACGATCACGCCGTGATGGGCCGCCTCGGACGACACCGCCTTGAGAATCCAGAAGGTCTGCGATACGCCGTCGAACGCGGTGCGGGGCACGACGTCGCCGCGCACGATCATCGCCAGCGCCTCGCGGCGGATATCGGCCGGCACGGCCGAGCCGTCGGGTGCGGCGATGTCGTCGTCGTCCGACGACGCCACAAAGGCCGCGCGGCGGCCGAGCGTCGCGGAGACATAGGCCTGGATCGCCAGCACGAGGTCGCGCACCGTGAAGCACAGCGCGAGCTGGCGCGAGAACTCGTAAAGGCCCTGCAGCGACTGCTCGCTCTGGCGCAACGCCTCGGCCTCCTGCCGCAGCCGCGCCGCGAGATTGCTGCAGACCATCGCGACCAGCAGGAACAGCGCGAGGTTGATCGCTTCCTGCGGATCGTCGACGCGCAGGCTGTAATACGGCGTCAGGAAGAAGAAGTCGGCCGCCAGCGTGCCGGTGATCGCCGCCGCCATCGCCGGCCAGAAGCCCCAGCGCGTCGCCGCGATCAACACCGGAATCATGTAGACGATCGGGCTCAGCTCCAGCGACAGCGCGGCGTCGAGCAGCAGCAGCCCGACGGTGGCGACGACGGTGAGCAGCACAGCGACGAGCGCGGCCGGAACGCGCACGCGCAGCCGGCGCGGCGCGGCGGACGGGGAAGCGGCGGCGGGAGCATTCCCGCCCGCGCGGCTTCGGACAATGACTTCAAAGCTCAGCAATCGGATCTCGCACAGGGCCCGCCGACGCACACCCGGCGGGTCCCGGCGAGGGACCACGTCGGCATCGGTGATCAGAGAATGTGCAGGCGATGCGGTCGACAAGACCCGGAGCCCCAGCCGCCCGAGCGCCGCGATCATTGCGACCGCGACCATGCGGCGTGAGCCCGAATCCAGTCCTGACGATGCCTCGAACTGCCCCGGCGGCGGCAACGCTCGCCCCGAATGGCGGAGGAAATCCATACGGAATCCACCGTAGAAAAATAAAGAACGCATAAGGATGCCCTGCCCACGCGATCGCCGCCCGCTGTGGACGGCCCGCAACGTCCGCCGGACGGCGGACAGGTCTCAATGCTCGGCGACGTCGCGCCCGGCGAGAACCAGCGACGGCCGGGACTGCCGCGCCAGATCCTCGGCCCGGCACGCCATGACGATGTCGCGGAACGACATCGTCTCCACCGGCAGATCCACAACGACATCACGCACGGCGCACGAGGCGGTCTCGTCCGGCGGCGCCGGCGGACGGGACAGCGTGATCGTCGCGGCCGGGCTGTCGAAGCGCGGTGGATAGAGATAGTGGGCCATCAGCCAGGTACGCGACGCCGGCGCGCCGCGCTCCAGCAACTCGGTTGCCAGCAGCTTCGCTGCGGGGAGGATCGCGCTCCAGTTGGCATACTCACGCGCCAAAACCTCGAGCGAGAGGATCTCTGTCGCGATCGACGCGAACAGCAGGTTGGCGGCGCGCGCGCTGCGCGCGGTCGAGGCCTTGCGCAGCGCCTCGCGCAGGTTGCGATGGCCATCGATGAAGTCGCGCAGGCCCGACTTCCAGAGCATATCGGGCAGGCACGCATAGCCGTGCATGGCGTGATAGGTGGTCACGAGGTTGCGGCATTGCGCGCGCAACGCGTCAGGAATGAAGTCGAAGGACACAGCACCGACAATGCCGCGCGGTTCGTTCAGCGCGCAGGAGTCGGCGTTCGCTTTCATAGGCATGGATCTGTCTCGCGGCACACGATCGTCTCGATAGCCCGGCGAGAAACAGGATAGTGAGTGTCGGGAGTGGGTTTCGATGAAGATTATCGACTGAAACAGTAGAAAAAAAATATCTTTTTAACCCGCGCCGGCTTCATGCACGGGCGCGCGCCGCGTTCGGTGTGCAAATGCGAAGAATGTCGTAACGACGACGCATCATCATTCGCACGAAAAACAGGCAAAGTCACCAGGCAATCGATCGATTGATGTGCAATCGCGCGTGCGTGAAGACGCCGCGCTATTTTATCTTAATGTTTCGCCGAAGCGACGCGTATCGATTTTTTGCGACGCGCTCCGGAAAACTCCCGTTACCGATTTTTTAGGAATCGGAGCAGCGCAAAATTGGGGACGCTGCACAAACGGGGTTGGTCGTGTCATGAAACGAATTCTTCTTGCGGGTGTGTCGCTGGCCGCGATCGGATTGATCGATGGCGCCCGGGCGGCAGACTACAGTCTTGTCACGAAAGCGCCGGCAGGTTGCGATCCGTACAAAAACTATTCCTGCCTCGATGCCTATCTCGGCGACGACGTCGCCAGCCGCTTTCTGAACTACTACCGGCTGGAGTGGGGACACGACGGCGCGCCGCAGGATCCGAAGGCACCGGCCGGCCGCCGCGCCGACTGGCCGGCGACGCCGCAGAGCACGCCGCCGATGCCGTTCACCGAATGGCCCTATGGCGGCTCGACCAATCTCGGCGTGACGCGGCCGAACTCGGTCGACAGCCCGTTGATGACGGCGATCGCCAACACGCCGCTGGGCCAGGCGATGAGCGACGCGCACATCCAGCTCTATGGCTGGGTCGACGTCGGCGGCAATCTCTCCAGCAACTCGGTCAAGCCCGGCGGCAACGCCCCGGCGGCCTACAGCTACACGCCGAACACGGTGCAGCTCGACCAGGCGGTGCTCTATCTCGAGCGCCTGCCCGACACCGTGCAGAGCGACCACATCGACTGGGGTTTTCGCGTCTCGGCGATCTATGGCGAGAACTACCGCTACACCACCGCCTACGGCCTGTTCAGCAACCAGTTGCTGAAGAGCAACGCGGTGAACGGCTTCGACATGCCGATGATCTATGGCGAGGTGTTCATCCCGCAGGTGATGCAGGGCCTCAACGTCCGCGTCGGCCGCTTCATCTCGATTCCGGACATCGAGGCGCAGCTGGCGCCGAACAACTACATGTACTCGCACTCGATGACGTACACGTTCGACAACTACACCAACACCGGCGTGCAGGCGACGCTGGCGGTCAACAAGAACGTCATCCTGCAGTTCGGCGTCACGGTCGGCACCGAGGCGATGCCCTGGCATGTCGGCGCCAACATTCCGAACCCGTTCCCGAACCCGGTGTTCCCGGGCACGACGATGAAGAAGGATCCGGGCGCCATTCCATCCTTCACCGGCGGCATCCGTCTGACCAGCGACAGCGGCAACGACAACATCAACATCGTCGCCGACGGCATCAACTCCGGCACGTGGGGCTACAACAACCTTCAGTGGTACGGCTTCACCTACTATCACAAGTTCAACGACCAGTGGCACCTCTCGTTCGAAGCCTACGAGCTGTTCCAGCGCAACGTGCTCAACATCACCGATCCGCTCGGCATTGTCGCCAACAACGGCTTCCCGTTCTCGCCACAGCAGATGCCGTTCAACGCGCCGAGCCTTGCGGTGTGCAGCAACCCCGCCGTGGTGACCTGCACGGCGCGGGCCTTCGCCGCGCTCGCCTACCTCAACTACAAGTTCGCGCCGCTCGACAACCTGTCGTTCCGCGGCGAGTTCTACGACGACGAGGAAGGCCAGCGTACCGGCGTCAAGACCCGCTATCTGGAGTTCGGCATCGGCCTGCAGCACTGGTTCTCGCCGCAGATCGAACTGCGCCCCGAGGTCAGCTACTACCGCTCGCTCGACGCACCCGCGTTCAACGGCAACAGCAACGCCGGCATCGCCCCGACCAAGAGCTTCGCGCTGATCGGCTCGATGGACGCCATCATTCACTTCTGACGAGCGCGCCGGGAGCGCGCGCCGAACGGCGCGCCTCCCGTGCGTGACGAGAGGACATCATGAACACCCTGAAGACTGCTCTTGTGAGCTCCACCATGCTCGCCCTCCTGGCGAGTTCGGCAGCCTCCGCCGCGGACCTCGCGGTCGCGCCCTTCACCAAGGCGCCGCCGCTCTCCCCCGCCTATGACTGGTCCGGCTACTATGTCGGCGTGTTCGGCGGCGGCGGCGTCTCCAACCATGACATCAGCAACATCGGCGGCACTGCCAACTATGGCGGCAGCGGCGGCGTCGCCGGTGGCGCGATCGGCGCCAACTGGCAGTTCGGCACCACCGTGCTCGGCATTGAGGCCGATGGCAGCTGGGCCGGCATCAAAAGCGACGACGCCTTCGCGCTCGGCCCCAACGACGCCACCGCGCTGCGCTGGACCACCTCCGTGCGCGCCCGTGCCGGCTACGCCATCGACCGCTTCCTGGTGTTCTTCACCGGCGGCTGGGCCTATGGCAGCCTGCGTCACACCGACACCGATCCGGTGCTCGGCCGCGACAGATTCACCACCGGCCGCAGCGGCTGGACCGCCGGCGGCGGCCTCGACTACGCCTTCACGCCGGAGCTGATCGGCACGTTCGACTATCGCTACTACGACTTCGGCAGCTTCAGCCGCGGCGGCGCCGCGCTGACACCCAATGGTCAGCTGCCCTACCGCGTCACCAGCACCGCTTCCACGGTCACTGTCGGCCTCGCCTACAAGTTCGGCGGCCCGGTGATCGCGCGCTACTGAGCGGAGGAGCAACTGTCATGAAATCGTCATATCACCGCATCGGCCTGCTCCTGGCCGCGGCCACCCTCGCTGGCCTGCTGTCCGGCTGCATCAGCGACACCGGCCCGCAATCCATCGGCAACGACCAGCTGCGCTACTAT
The DNA here is from genome assembly GCF_052115025.1 of Bradyrhizobium sp. 2TAF24. NCBI lineage: Bacteria > Pseudomonadati > Pseudomonadota > Alphaproteobacteria > Hyphomicrobiales > Nitrobacteraceae > Bradyrhizobium > Bradyrhizobium sp. 2TAF24. The sequence goes on from NZ_JBFRFW010000023.1 coordinate 80,777, forward strand.
GGCGGCCCCAAGGAGCCGCGCTGGCCGGTCACCCCCTAGGATCCGGCCCGGGCGTGACCGCAAGGTCACACCACCGGACAGCCTAGCCATCCCCCCAGGAGGTTCGCGCCACGGGCCTTGCGGTTCGCGGCGCGAGCGGGCATGAGCGGATTTGGCGCAGGTCGAATCCGGCTGGGGACAGCGACTGTAAGGTGGGTGTAAGGTCACCTTGCTAACGAGTTCCCGACGGACGGCCGCTCGCGGGGCGGCCTGCTTATCTCAATGGTTTTGCACGGATTTTTATCCGGCGAGGGTCACTTCGGGAGATCGCTTTCATGCCGTTTCGTCTAAAGCCCACGATCGGCGTCGGCGCGGCAGTGGTCGCGGCCCTTATGCTGACCGGGGCCTGGTTCATCTTCCGCGGCGGCGATGCGCCTGTCGCCAAGGCGCAGCAGGACAGCAGCACGGCCGGCACCGTCGACATCGCCAAGCAGACCGTCGACGTCACCGAGCAGCAGGCCGCCAGCTTCGCCGTGGGACCGGCCGGCACCCGTGAATTCAGGGTGCTGAAGAACGCCGTCGGCAACATCGACTTCAATCAGAACATGCTGGTGCAGGCGTTCACCCCGAACCCCGGCCGCATCGTCGACACCTATTACAATGTCGGCGACGAGGTGAAGAAGGGCGAGCCGCTGTTCACCATCGACAGCCCGGACCTGCTCAACGCCGAATCCAACCTGCTGGCCACCGCCGGCGTGCTCGAGCTGCAGATCCGCACCCTCAATCGCGTCAAGCAGCTGTTGAAAGCCGGCGGCGGCGCCCAGAAGGACGTCGACCAGGCGACCTCGGACCAGCAGACCGCCGAGGGCAACTTCAAGGCCGCGCGCGACGCGGTGCGCATCTTCGGCAAGTCGGAAGCGGAGATCGACCGCATCCTCAACGACCGCAAGGTCGATTCCATCCTGATCGTGCCGAGCCCGATTTCGGGCCGCATCATCAGCCGCAACGCCGCGCCGGGGCTCTATGTCCAGCCCGGCAACGCGCCGGCGCCGTTCACCCTCGCCGACATCTCCACCATGTGGATGATCGCCAACGTCATCGAGACCGATGCGCCGGCCTACAAGCTGGGCCAGCCGGTCGAGGTCCGCGTCCCGGCCTATCCCGACGCCGTGTTCCGCGGCCGCGTCTCGACGCTCGGCCTCAACATCGACCCGACTTCGCACCGCCAGCTGGTGCGCTCGGTGATCGACGATCCGCAGCGCCTGTTGCGCGCCGGCATGCTCGCGACCTTCACCATCGAGGTCGAGGCGCCCAAGCAGTCGGTGGCGCTGCCACTCAGCGCGATCGTGCGCGAGGGCGACGGCACCATGACGGTGTGGGTCACCTCCGACCGCCGTCGCTTCGAGCGGCGCCAGGTGAAGATCGGCCTGGAGCAGGACGGCTGGCGCCAGATTCTCGACGGACTGAAGCCGGGAGACCTGGTGGCCACCACGGGGGCGGTCTTTCTCAGCAACAAGTTCGCCACGGCCGTCACCGGCTAACGACGCAGGGCGGATCGCCGGGGTCCCGGCGCACCGCCCGGCGAGCATGCCCGCAGCCCGGGTCACCTCTTGAGAGGCCCTCCCGGTTCCGTCGGCGGCGCACGGTTTGCAAAGACCGCCTGTGCCGCCGTTCAGCCGCCGCCTTTTGAGAGTACGTGCCTTGATCAAGAGCCTTATCGAGTTCGGTCTGACCCGCAGCGCCATCATCGTGCTGGGCCTCGCCGTGTTCTGCGCCGCGGGCCTCGTGGCGTTCACCAAGCTCAACATCGAGGCCTACCCGAACCCGGCGCCGGTGATCCTGGAGATCACGGCCCAGGCGCCGGGCCTGTCCGCCGAGGAGATGGAGAAGTATTACACCATCCCGATGGAGGTCGGCCTCTACCCGACGCCGGGCGTCGTCAACATCCGCTCGACCTCGTTCTACGGCCTGTCGTTCGTGCGCGTCACCTTCAAGTACGGCGTCGACTACTACTTCGCGCTGACCCAGGCGGCGAACTCGATCCAGCAGAACATCACGCTGCCCAACAACCTCGTCCCGACCATCCAGCAGTCGAGCCTCGTCGGCGAGATCTACCGCTATGAGCTGGTCGGCCCGCCGAACTTCGGCCTGACCAACCTGCGCACGCTGCAGGACTATGTCGTGGCGCGGCGGCTGATGACCATTCCCGGCGTGGTGCAGATCAATGCCTGGGGCGGCACCACCAAGCAGTTCAGCGTCGAGGCCGACCTGCAGAAGCTCGAGGCCTACAACATCACCGTGCCGCAGCTGGTGCAGGCGCTCGGCAACGCCAACATCAATGTCGGCGGCCGCGAGATCTCGATCGGCCAGCAGTCGGTCAACATTCGCGGCATCGGCCTGATCGATTCCGGCGGCGCCGACGACGTCACCAAGGGCTACCGCATCCGCGACATCGAGAACGTGGTGCTGACCCAGTCCGCCGGGCTGCCGATCCAGATCAAGGACGTCGCCAAGGTTTCGATCGGCTACGTCCCGCGGCTCGGCATCGCCGGCCGCGACAAGGACGACGACGTCGCGGCCGCGATCGTGGTGATGGGCCGCACCCAGCACACCAACGAGATCATTCCCAAGGTCGAGGACGAGGTAGCCAAGCTCAACAGCGACGGCAGCCTGCCGCCCGGCGTCAAGATCGTCTCCTACTACGACCGCTCCTCGCTGGTCGGCGTCACAACCCACACCGTGCTGCACAACCTGATCTTCGGCTGCATCCTGGTGTTCCTGATCCAGTGGGTGTTCCTCGGCGACCTGCGCAGCGCGCTGATCGTCAGCGCCAACATCCCGTTCGCGCTGTTCTTCGCCATCATCATCCTGGTGCTTCAGGGCGAGGACGCCAACCTCTTGTCGCTCGGCGCGGTGGACTTCGGCATCATCGTCGATTCCGCCGTGATCATGATGGAAAACATCTTCCGCAACTTCCAGTCGCCGCCGGAGAACCGGCTGCGCATCCTCAAGCATCTCGTCGACGGCTACTGGGGCCCCGACCCGACCACCAAGACCGGCGGCGACGGCTCGGCACCGACCTGGACCGACCGGCTGCGGATGATCTATGTCAGCGCGCTGCAGGTCGACAAGGCGGTGTTCTTCACCGCCGCCATCACCGTCACCGCGTTCGTGCCGCTGTTCACCATGCAGGGCGTCGAAGGCCAGATCTTCGGCCCGATGGCCCGCACCTACGGTTATGCGCTGGCCGGCGCGCTGCTCGCCACCTTCGCGGTGACGCCGGTGCTGGCGTCGCTGCTGATGAAGCACGATATCGAGGAGGTCGAGACCTTCATCGTGCGCAAGCTGCGCGCGTTCTACACCCCGGTGCTGCGCTGGTCGCTCGACCACGTCAAGGTCGCGGTGGCGGCGGGCGCGATCTTCCTCGCGCTCAGCGGCCTTGCCGCCAGCCGCCTCGGCAGCGAATTCCTCCCCGCGCTGGAGGAAGGCAATTTCTGGATCCGCGCGGCGATGCCGCCGACCCTGTCGCTGGAGGCCGGCAAGCCCTACGTCGCCAAGATGCGCGAGATCCTGCTGCGCCACCCCGAGGTCATCACCGTGGTGTCGCAGCACGGCCGCCCCGACAACGGCAGCGACGCCTCCGCATTCTCCAATGTCGAGCTGTTCGCCCCGATCAAGCCGTTCGACGAATGGCCGCCCGGCCTCACCAAGGAGAAGCTCACCGAGGAGCTGCAGCAGGAATTCGCCGCCGAGCTGCCCGGGATCGACTTCAACTTCTCGCAGTACATCCAGGACAACGTCGAGGAAGCGCTGTCCGGCGTGAAGGGCGCCAACTCGGTCAAGATCATCGGCCCCAACCTCGAGGTGCTGGAGCAGCTCGCCACCCAGGTCAAGGCCGAGATGGCCAAGGTCAACGGCGTCGCCGACCTCGGCATCTTCCGCCTGCTCGGCCAGCCCAACCTCAACATCAGGATCGACCGCGACAAGACGGCGCGCTACGGCCTCAACACCGGCGACGTCAACACCGTGGTGCAGGCGGCGCTCGCCGGCACCAACGCCACCACCGTGCTGGAAGCCGACCGCTCGTTCGGCGTGGTGGTGCGGCTCGATCCGAAATTCCGCCAGAGCATCGACACGGTGCGCGACATCAAGGTCGCCTACCAGACGCCGGCGGGGACCAACGCCTACATTCCATTGAGCGAGCTCGCCACCATCTCGCTGGACACCGGCGCCTCGTTCATCTACCGCGAACGCAGCCAGCGCTACATCCCGATCAAATTCAGCGTGCGCGGCCGCGACCTCGGCAGCACGGTGGCGGAGGCGCAGCAGCGCGTCACCCAGGCGGTGCAGCTGCCGGCGGGCTATCGCCTGGTGTGGTCGGGCGAGTTCGACAACCTGCAGGCGGCCAAGGCGCGCCTCGTGATTGTGGTGCCGATCACGCTGCTCTTGATCTTCGTCCTGCTGTACGGCCTGTTCAATTCGCTGCGCGACAGCCTGCTGGCGCTCGCCGGCATCCCCTTCGCGATCGGCGGCGGCCTGATCGCGCTGTACTTTGCCGGCCTCGACTTCAGCATCTCGGCGGCGATCGGCTTCATCTCGCTGTTCGGCGTCGCGGTGATGGACGGCATTCTCAACATCACCTACTTCCGCGAGCTGCGCGCCTCCGGCATGAGCATCGCAGAGGCGGTATTCAACGGCTCCGAGCAGCGCATGCGGCCGATGCTGATGACGGCGCTGTCGGCCGGCGTCGGCCTGTTCCCGGCGGCGCTGTCCCACGGCATCGGCAGCCAGGTGCAGCGGCCGCTGGCGACCGTGGTGGTCGGCGGCATGTTCATCGGCCCGCTGCTGCTCTTGGTGGTGGCGCCGGCGCTGCGTAAGATCTTCCTGTCGCGCGAAGCGGCACCGCACAGCGATGCGGTCGCCTCGCCGCCGGAAGCGGCTCACTGACGGGGGGATTGATCGATGCGTAACCTCGGAGCCAGCGCTCTTCCCTCCGCACGAACGATCCGCCGCCGGCTGCGCCGGATGCCCGGCGTGGTGTCCGGCCTTGCCGCCTGCGCCGCCGGCCTGATGCTGGCGGGCTGCGCGGTCGGGCCCAACTTCTCCTCGCCGCCGACGCCCGACGTCGCCGGGTACACCCCGGAGCCGCTGGCCTCGCCGCGCGCCGCACCCGGCGCGCCGCGCGTCGCCGGCCAGCGCTTCACCAATGGCGCCGACATCCCGACCCGCTGGTGGGCGGCGTTCCGCTCAAAACCGCTCAACGACCTGATCCGCCTGTCGATCGAGCACAATCCGTCGCTGCAGGCGTCGGAAGCGGCGATCCGCGTCGCCCAGTTCAATGCGCTGGCGCAGCGTGGCCTGTTCTTCCCGCAGATCGGCGCCAACTACACCCCGTCCGACCTGCAGCAGTCCGCCAACGGCACGGTCGACCCGGAAGTGACGCCGCAGACCCGCTACACGCTGCACACCGCGCAGCTCAACGTCAGCTTCACGCCGGACATCTG
>NZ_JBFRFW010000024.1:0-91881 GCF_052115025.1 Bradyrhizobium sp. 2TAF24
AGCGACCGAAGCTGGGCGGAAGCCCACTCCGAAGTGCGCCGAGGGCTGGCCCTAAGCACGCTGTCCGGCGTGAGCGCCAGCGGGAGCCGGGCGAGAGACATCGATCAGGATCTGTAAAGCCTGAAAGCCGTCAACACCCACATCCTGATTCCCTATTCCCCTGAAAGGCGGTGCGGCCATGAGCATGACGGAGCCCCGCTCGGGTGAGCGGGGCTCCTTGGGGTTCCGGCCTCAGTCGCCGGTACGGCGGGACCAGATGAGATTGTGACCTTCGCCGTCCTCGGCTTCGACCAGGCTGGTGTAGATCGGCGCCGGGAAGCTCGGATCATCCAGCTTGACGGAGAGATATTCGCGCTGCGTCTCGCGGGCGGTTTTCTTCCAGGCTGCGCCGAACTCAACGCTGTTGCCGGCGATGATGCGAAAATCGGGGCCGCGCTCGCTTTCGCCCTCGGTGGGGACGAACTTGGCCTTGACGTTGAGGGTCAGGGTTTTGACCGAGCCGGTGAAGCCGGCCGAGCCGTTCTCGTTCTTGGTGAAGGTGCCGATGATCGCCACTGCCGTGTTCCTTTTTTCGATCGGGCCGCGCCTATCGCGACCTCGATGCGGGTCGTGCGACCGGGGACGATCGGCCCTGCACCCGTCAGGGCTGGAACGAAGTGGAAGGCGGCAGGCGACAGCTTTTTTGCCTCGCGATGCAAAGCCGAAGGCAGCGGAAAAAAGCTGTCGGCGGCCGTTGCGGGGGACGAGCGAGGCGAAGCCGGTCTTCGGTCAGACCCATGCCGATCGAGGACGCCTTAGGGGCGGCTGACTGGGAAATCGGGAAGAACACGGCAATGGCGGCGCCGGTGTATGCGCCAGTTGATGCGGGACAGCCCGGCTGAATCGAGATGCGTCATCGCCACCGTGATCATAGATGCCAAGCGAGGTGACGATCTCTGCCGAGCCGAGACTCGCGCGCGTGACCTCCCGATCTTTGCTCGCCGCCGGCGGCGCCGTGATTGGTGTATCTGGAAGGGAGGCGCTCGCACGATGTCAAGCACTTCTCTGCTTGCTGAATGATCCGGCATTCCATGCGGCTCGACCCGCAATGTCGGTTACGATGAGGAAGCGACCCAACGCATGAGTCCGTTGCACGGTGATGCAAGGCGAAGCACGAGATGCGCCGCCCCGCAGGGCTCCGGAGAAATGGCACAGCGCCTCTTTGCGTTAGTGATCGAAGCCGAATGGCGGAAACGCGCCCGTGGGCGTGGTTCCGGCGCAGCCGAGAGCACGGCCCGAAGATGGGATAATCGGCTTCGCGCCCATCTTCGACCGTTGAAAGGAGGTGCTGCGCTTCGAGCTGATGGTAATACGTGGTCTGCACTGGACAGCCACAAGCATCAGGAAAGGAAGCGCAGCATGAAATATTATGCCGGTCTCGATGTCTCTGTGAAAGAGACCTCTGTTTGCATTGTCGATGAGAAGGGTAACATTTTCCGGGAACAGAAGGTGGTCTCGCACCCCGACGATCTCGTTGATCTTCTGCATGGTCTTCAGGTGCCACTTGAGCGCGCCGGGCTTGAAGCAGGCCCGATGTCGCAATGGTTGTTCGATGGATTGGCCAAGGCGGGGCTGCCGGTGATCTGCATCGAGACGCGGCACACGAAAGCCTTTCTGAAGGCGCAGCCCAATAAGAGCGACCGCAATGACGCTCGCGGCATCGCGCAGATGATGCGGGTGAATTTGTTCCGCCCGGTGCATGTGAAGACGCTGACAAGCCAGAAGCGCCGCGCTCTCCTGACGGCCCGAACGCTTTTGCAGGGCAAGGTGATAGCAATCGAGAACGACATTCGTGGGCTGTTGCGCAACTTCGGCCTCAAGGTTGGTGCTGTAGGTGCGGGCAAATACGAGGAACGTATCCGGGAACTCATTGAGGGGATGCCAGAGCTGGGCGAAATACTCGAACCACTACTCGCCGCACGGCAGAGCCTGCGCGATGAATTTGGGAAGCTGGACCGGAAGGTTCGTCAGGTTTCGAAAGCCGATCCGGTTTGCCGACGGCTCATGTCGGTTCCTGGCGTTGGTGCTATTGTGGCATTGGCCTATGCCTCGACGATTGACATTCCCGCGCGCTTCAGAAACTCGCGCGCTGTGGGGGCGGTTCTGGGCTTGGCGCCGGTGCTCAATCAATCGGGCGAGAGCCGTCGAATAGGCCGGATCTCGCTATGCGGCGACGCGATGATGCGCACCCTGCTATTTGAGGCCGCGCAGGTCTTGTTGTCGCGGGTGACGAAATGGTCATGGCTGAAAGCATGGGGCATGAATGTCGCCAAACGAAGCAGCGGCAGGAAAGCTATCGTTGCGGTCGCGCGTCGGCTGGCGGTCATCCTGCATCGGATATGGGTTGACGGCACCGAGTTCCGCTGGACGCGGGATGATGCCCCTGTGAATGCCTGATCCCTTCGGGGAAGGCAGAGTTCCGCTTAGCGGCGGAAGACGTCCCTCGCGGACGATGGATGATGTGAGTTCGGGCGTTGCCCTATTCCGGTTGCGCGATACGCGATCAGGATGCCCCGAAGATTGGACCACATCGTTCTTCTTATCCCATGGTGGGAGGGCTTTTGATGCCGATCCCGGAGAGAAGCGCGGGCCGCGAAGGATGTTGAATGCTGCAAAATGAAAATTACGTCGGCCGTGCGACGGGCGACGACGACCCGCGACGCACTGCGGGCGTCATATGAGGTTCCGCCTGACGGCGGAAAGGCGTCCCTTGCGGGCGAGGATGATGTGAGTTCGCCGCGTTCGCTATCCGATCCGCCTGCCAGGCTATCAGGATGTCCCGGAGATTGAACCGCATCAGTCTTTCGGCGCGACCGGGAAAAGGATTCTGACGATTATTGAAGGGAAATGTGAAGGCCAATCAATACATTAAACGTCACGCAGGCGGAAAGCTCGAAAGTGCTTGACCTCACCACGCCGATTAGAGAAGGGCAACGTCATCCGAGGCAAAGGAACTGTCGAAGATTCTCGGCTATCGAGGGGTGTAGAGTTCTCGAATAATATTCGTGACGATCTCAAACGGGATTAGAAACAACGGCGGATTAAGAACAGTGTCGCTGCCATGGGCAAACATATTGCGCATTCGGCTCAGATGCTCGATCTCGGAAAGGATCAAATTCTGTTCCTTGGCCACCCGCAACAGTTCGTCGAGCATCGCCGGACGAGGCTTTCCCTTCTTATCCATCCTGCCAGCAAATTGATGCCCGATGCGCTCGCGTAGGGCCAACTCCAAACAGGGAAATGTCTGGCTGGCTGCCAAGGTCAAAAGATCATACGAGAAATAGGCGTAGACATAGGCGTGTCGAACCGCATTGTGCGCTCGGCGCACGCTTTCGGGCACGGCCTCCGGAAGCTCGAACGCGCGCATGTCCTTGTGCAGGTCCAGAAGCGTGCTCCCGACAAATCCTGCGGTTCCGGCAAAATAGGGGTCGGGGTCAGTCAGGTTGAGCGCACTCTTGAACATGGCATCTTTCTATTGATTTCAAAAATTCTTGAGCGCCGAGACAATAGAGCCAGTTGCCATGCGGTTCACGCGCTTTGATCGATCAATCGCACAGTTGCGAGAAGTCGCGCCAACGCCGACACGCCAACCAAGCCGCCGCCAAGAACGCAGAAGACTTGCCGCCAGACCTCGGATGGCACGGACTCGCGCGTTACGCCATGGACCAGCGCATAGCCGGCGACGGCAGCGGGCGCGGCGAAGACGAGCGCCACGGCGAGCCGTAGGATCGGCGGGCGCACCGCCATGAACAGCACGACCAGCAGCCCATAAGCGGCGGCAGCGGCCACAAGGCCGACCAGTCCTGCGCCGATCAGGCCGGAGCCGGTGGCGTAGGCCAGACGCGCCGCCTCCACACCAAGCAAGAAGGGCAACGCATAGATGGCGAGCGTGTAGGCCAGGACACAGAAGCCGGCAACCAGCGCGACGGCCATCACCATGAGCGCAATCATCGCAACATCCTCCTGATGCCGATGACCATCGCGGTCATCGGTCGGTCGCGCGGGGCAATCCCCGCGCGACCGCGATTTTTTGGAAGTTGAGAGGCAGGAAGGCCGGGACCGCTGACGCGATCCCGGCCGGTCGTCACTCCGCCGCAGCGGCGAAGGCTTCGGGCTCGCCCACCTCGTGGGCGTCCCCAGCCTCAGTGCGCGGCGCGTCCGGCTGCTCGTCCGTCAACCAAGCGGGCTGCGCGGTCCGCATGAGCGGCGGGAGCCAGCCGGTCCCGGCAAGCAACTGCTCGGCAGCTTCCGCCATCGGTTGCTTTTTCAAGTCCGCGATCCGGTCTGCCGCCTCGTCGCCAAGCGCCTCCCGCACGGCAGCGAGGATGTGCGCCTTAGTGACGCGACCGAGATAGGTTCGCGCCGTGGTCGTCCAGTGCGCCGTCATGTCGAGGGCAACCGCCGTCGCCAGCCTGTCCGCCGTCTCATGGGCGCGGGGCTTGCGCTCCCATGGGAGCTTTACAGCGTTCACGGTCAGCGAAGCGCAATGCGCGAACAGCACCATGATGCTCGCCTGATCCAGCCCGGCGATGAAGCCCCACAGGTCCGCCACGTCGCGCGGCATGTCCGCCGCCCATCCCGCATGACGATCCGCCAGCGCCTTGCCCGCCGCCATATCCTCGATGCCGTCCGCGTGCCCGCCAAGATGCGCGGAGGTCGGGCGGACTTCGAGGCAGGTTGCGTCCACCCCGCGATAGAAGGTCTGCGCGGCAAGCGCATGGGTGACGGCGATCAAGGCCATGTCCGGCTGCTCGCCAAGCGCAAGGCGAAGGCCAAGCGTCCGGTGCGCGGTCAGGTCCCGGACCAGAAGATCGGAGAGCGGCTTGCCGTCTTCCTCCGCTTCCTCATCCTCGGCCTCGAGCGTGGAAACGTGGTCGTCGTCCTCGTCATCCCCGATTATCTCGCCATCACCGTTGACGCGAACGCCGTCGATGATGGTTGCGCCGTCCTCGGCTTCCGGTTCGGGCCTCTCGTCCTCGGCGCGGATGAAGCCGCGCTCGATGCGAGCCGTCCCGTCATGGCTCAGCACGACGAACATGCCGCCGCGCGCGATCTCGTCTGGATCGTAAGCGTGACGCAAAGCATCGATGCGCTCGATCTCGGCTTCAAGCTCCCCAAAACGCGCGTCCACATCGTCGGGAAGCTCGTCCGCGCCCTCATACTCTGACGACAGGCGGTCATATTCCTCCTGTGCGGCGGCGTATGCTGCTTCATCTTGCTCGGAAAGCTCGACCGGATGCGGATAGACGCGGCGCATGCCATTCCCATGCGGATAGTCGATATGGACCGAAACCCATTTCCAGCCTTCCGCCTCCTGCACTTGCGATGCGATCCGCTCCAGCTTGTCGATGACAAGCCGGTCCAGCAGCGCGGCGTCTTCGTAGAAGCCGCCGCGATCCTCGGTGAACAGGTCGCGGATGATGTTGCCGCCTGCCTCGGTATAGGCCTGCGCACCGACAAAAATCGCGCGCCGATCCGTCGCCGCGACATTGGTCTTGGTCAGATCGCGGCGGATGATCCACGGCTCGCGGTTGTGGGACAGATTCTCGTAAACCTGCTCCTGCCGTGCGTGATCCTCGGTAATCGCGAAGGCCATCAACTGGTCCAAGGTCAAATCGCCATCGCGATAGACCTGCATCAGCTTGGGACTGACAGCGCCGAGGCGAAGCCGCTGCTTCACCACATGCGCGCTCACGCCGAAGCGAGCGGCAATTTCCTCCGCTCCCCATCCACGCATTTCCGCAAGCTCGCGGAAGCGCTCGAACTCGTCGGCAGGATGGAGGTTTTCACGCGTCACGTTCTCATCAAGGCTGATCTCGGCGGGGTCGTTCGTCGTGTCGACGACGCAGCGGATCGGCTCGGTCTTCTTGATCTGTTTCCGCTTCACGCGCAGCAACTGCGCCAACCTGCGGCCTTCACCGATGGTGACGAGATAGAAGCCGGTCGGCTCGCCTTCGCCATCGTGCTCCGGCTCCACCACAAGGTTTTGCAGCATCCCCTTGGCGGCGATGCTCGCTGCCTTCGCCTCGATAGACGCCTCGCTGTGCGGGGTCTTCCGGGCGTTCTTCGGATGCCTCCTGAGCTTGTTGAGAGGGATGAAAGCCGTTGCGCCATTCTCGGCGGTCGGGGCGGTGTTTGCATTCGCGGTCATGGTCGCTCTCCAATGGGCTTGGGTTGAAGCGCAGCGCTGCGCTGCAACCCTGGCCGTCGCCGAGACCGGGTGTGCAAACGGAGGGGTGGCTTCGCGGGGAACCGGCTGCAGGGAGCGCAGCGACCGAAGCTGGGCGGAAGCCCACTCCGAAGTGCGCCGAGGGCTGGCCCTAAGCAGGCCGATCTCCAAGATGCTCAGGACATCGGCAGCGACAACTCGCGCAGCGCCGCGTCGTATTTCGTGAACGCAGCGGCGTCGCCTGCGGCTTGCGCAGCCGCCCTGTCCCCGAGCAGCTTGGTGACCGACTCCTCCCGCCAGCCCCGAACGGACCGGAACCGTTCGACAGCGAAAGCCTTCGCCGCCGCGTCGTAGTCGCCTTTTGCCAACGCCCTGTATCCATCGCGGATGGCGAGCGCATAGCGCAGTCTGTCGCCGTCGATCTGGACCGCCATCCGCTCGGCCTGATCGAGCACCTTCCAGGCGGTGGCGTAATCGCCGATCACCAGCGCAAAATCGAACAGGTTGAGCGCCACCACGCCGTTACGCAGATGGTCAAAGCGGTCCGGCGCGAAATCATGCGGGAACTGGTCGTCCGTGACATCGGCTTTTGCGAATACTGCCGAGGTCGGGCCGAAGAAGATCAACCGCCATTGCTTCGACAACAGGAAATGCCGCCAGAGCTGAGGGCGGTCGAGGTCGATCACCGCCGTATCGCCGGGATATTTCGCCGTGAAACCCTCGAAATCCCGGCCGGTCGAGAAGGCGTACAGCTCGTCGAACCACCCCTTGTAGGGAAAAAAGCGGGTGTCGATCATCACCTTGTATCCGGGGGCGAGCCGCCAGAGCAGATAGCTGCCGGCGTCGAAGATATTGTAAAGGCGAGGGCCGAGCCGCGATGCGGCCAGAAAATCCGCCTCGACCACCGGGTTGACATAGCCGATGCCGAAGCCGATCCAAGCGCCCTTGTCGTTGATGCGCGAGGTTTCGAGGCTGACGAACGAGGCCGCGACCAGTAGCGCGAGGCCGCCGCCCGGCGCCAGCGCCGGTGAAAGCCGCCCGGATTTGCCCGGCGAAGCGCCGGCGCGCAGCGTTTCCAGCAGAGCAATGCCAAGGAAGCCGAACAGCACCGCGACATAGAAGGTGGTGCGCACGTAAGCGAGGTAGAGCGGCATATATGCGATGGTCGCCAGCAGCAATTGCCAGTCAAGCGCGCGGCGCTCACGCCAAACGACTGTCAGCGCCAGCAACGCGGTCAGCGCCAGCGCCATCAACACACCGAACTCGGCGAAACTGGACCATGGCAAGGCGAGCGGGGATTGATAGGCGTTATTCCAGGCTTCGCCGACGCGCGGGCCGGTGTGGAAGATGTCGGCGACGAGCTGGGCAGGGTAGTGCCAGCCATAGGGCGTCAGAAAGATCGCCACGGCGCATAGCAGCAGCGCGAGAAACAGGGCTCGGAAGCCCCGGCGCGACAGGGCGGCCGACGGCGCGCGCCAGCGCAACGCGAGTTCGGCCACGAAGATCGCCGCGAGGAACGGCGCAGCGAAGATGAAGCCGCCATGCGCGTTCACCCAGACCAGAACGATGGCCGGCAAGGCAAGGAACCAGTGCAACGGATCGCGTCCGGCGCGGTCGGCGTCGCGCGCCATCAGGTAGCCGAAGACCAGCGCGTGGATCGCGACCAACGAGAAGATTTCGGATTTGACCATGCTGCCGGCGCTATCTGCCATCAGGCTGAGAGCGATTGTCGCCAGCAGCGGCACCGACAACTTCAGACCACGCCGCCGCGCGAAGAAGGCCAGCATGGTGGCGCAGGCGGCGATGCAGGCATAGCGGAAGGCCATCAACAGACCGAGGCCGCCGACCCGATACAGACCATAGAGCACAAGGTCACTGAGCCAGGTGCAATAGATCGTGTTGTTGTCCGACGGCATCCACGAATAGAGCGTGTGGTCGGGAACCAGAGTGCCGCGCGCCAGCATCTGCTCGGCGTATTTCAGGTGGAAGAACAGGTCTCCGTCGGCGACGGGGGCGGTGTATTGAAGGACGACGATCGCGGCCACGGCGAGCGTTACGAGCCACAGTAGCCGCGACCGAGCCAAAGCGGATACCGTCAGTCGCCGCAGGAGGCCCGGCCGCTCCATGACATCAGCCCGGCTGATGGCGCGGACTTGCCGCAGTCAGTTGCCGCTCGGCATCCTCGACGACCGACAGCAGGCGCAGCGCGCTCGCGCCGTCCGTCAGGGGGCGGCGGCCGTCGGCGATGCAATCGATGAAATGCGCGACACACCGGGCCAGAGGTTCTGCGCTCGACACCGGCGGGCTTGCGATTTCGCCCGAGCGCAAGCCGGCGCGCAATTCGGCTGCGGACATATCGCCCCGGCGATAAAGCCGGATCTTCTCCACCGGCTCCACATCGTCGAAGATCACCGTGCCGCGCGTGCCGCCGATGGTGATGCGGCGGATTTTGACTGGCGATAGGCAATCGACATGCAGATGCGCCGGCAGGCCCGCATAGTCGAGGGTGAGAAAAGCGAAATCCTCGTGTTCGCCGGGCGGCGTCCGGCCGCGCGCTGTGACGAGACGCGCCGTTCGGCCGAGCACATGATCGAGAATGGCGAGATCATGGATGGCGAGGTCGCGCACCACGCCCGCCGCCGAGTCGAACCGAGCAAGATTAGTGCGGGTACTCTCCACATAAACGAGATCGCCCAACTCGCCGACGGCCTGCGCCAGCGCCTCGACCGCCGGTGCGTAAATGAAGGTGTGATCGACCATCAGCACCAGGCCGCGCGCCTGCGCCGCCGCGACGATGGCGCGCGCGTCGTCGAGACTGGCGCCGCAGGGCTTCTCGATCAGAACATTCTTGCCGGCGGCGATGGCGGCGAGCGCCACGGCCCGATGCTGCGCCGGCGGTGTTGCGATCACTACCGCTTCGACCCCCGGTGCGGTGACAGCGGCAAGCGCGTCGCCTTCGATCAGCGCGACCGGATGATCGTGCCGGGCGCGATCGCCGCGCGCCGCGTTCGGCTCCGCGATCGCCACGAGCCGCGCGCGATTCTGTCCCGCGACGTTGCGCGCCAGCTTCTGCCCCCAGTAGCCATAGCCGACGACCGCCATCCCGATCATTCCGACTGCTCCCCACGCCGCACCAGTCGCGCCGCTACGCCGGCTACCACCGCGCCGGCGGCCACATCGCCCGTGACGACGGCGCCTGCACCCACCATCGCGCCGCGCCCGATCGTGAGCCCGCACAGGATGATCGCACCGCTGCCGATGGAGGCGCCATCCTCGACCAGGGTCGTTTCGAGGCGCCAGTCGCCGTCGCTGGCCCGGCGGCCCTCGACCGTGGCGCGTGGCGCCCGGTCGTTGATGAACATGACCCCATGGCCGACGAACACCTCGTCGCCGAGCGTGACGCCCGAGCAGATGAAGCTGTGCGACGAAATCTTGCACAGCCGCCCGACAGTGGCGTCCTTCTGAATTTCGACGAACGGGCCGATGGACGTGCCTTCGCCGATGGTGCAGCCATAGAGGTTGACCAATTCGGGGTGCGCGATTGTCACTCCTTGACCCAGGACGACGTTGCCAGCAACGGGCATGGCGCTACTCCTCCCCGCCGCGGGACAGGAACCACACGCCTTCGAGCCCGGTCGCGGCGTAGGTGACGCGCTCGCAGCGCCAGTCCGAAGCATCGAACAACATCCTCAACGCAGCCTGACCGCGCATATGGGCGCCGAAGTCGAGCGTGCGGATCGCAGCGGCGAGCGGCCGCCGCCAGGCCGTTTCGGGCAGCACAGCGTCGAAAATCACGATTTGGCCGCCGAGGCGCGCCACGCGCCGCATCTCGCCGATGGCGCGTCGGGCGTCGGCATCGTCCAGATGGTGTAAAAGACCGATGCTTAGGACAATATCAAAATGCCCGTCGGCGAAGGACAGGCTGGTGGCTGAACCCACGATGCCGCGCGGCCCGAAATGCCGGATGCGGCCGGCGTCGATGTCGAGCCCTGTGACCTCGCAGCCGAAAGCCGCGAGGGGCGAGAAATAGCCGCAGCCGACATCCAGCGCCAAGATCGAATCCGGGGTCGCGTCACCACCGATCAGCCGCCCCAGCCGCTCGCGGACATGCGTCCGCGCACCAGGTGCCAGCACGGTCTGGCTGAGTTCGTGCAGCGCCGGTTCCAGGATATGTCTCAAAACGCTCCCCCTATGCCGGCACCTATGTCTTGTAGGATATGAATTGTGAATGAGTCGACAAGCCACTCTTGAATCAAAAGAAATCCGGTTTCTTCGTCTTTTAATCTTGGTTCAAAAGTTGGATCAATCTATTTTAGCCTCGGGCAAGAGGTAAGGTTCTGAGCGGATCTCGGCCGATCAGGCCCTCGCGCCTCGTACCTTCCCTCAACGTTCGTCGATGGTGCGGCCTTCTTTCGCTTTCGCGGGGATGAGGCCGTTGGTATGTGGGAACAACTCGGTATGTGTCTGGGGCATGTTGTTTTCGATGGGTCAACGCAATCATGTGGTTGTAACTGGAGGAGCGGGCTTCATCGGCTCGGCGCTGGTTGCGCATCTTGCACACGGCGGCGAGCGGATCGTCGTCATCGACAATCTCGTCAACGGCAAGCGTGAGAACCTTGCCGGCATCGCGTCGGTGCAACTCCGCCTGGTTGAAGCCGACATCCGCTCCCCCCATCTGTTCGCATCCGAGCTTGCGGGCGCTAAAGCGGTATTCCATCTCGCCTGCCTCGGGGTGCGGCATTCCCTTCATGCGCCCGAGGAAAACCATGCGGTCAATGCCACCGGCACACTGATGCTGCTGGAAGCGGCGCGGCAGGCCGGCGTTCCGCGCTTCATCCATGTCTCGACCAGCGAGGTCTATGGCACGGCTCGGACCGTGCCGATGTCCGAGGTCCATCCGACCCGCCCGACCACCGTCTATGGCGCGGCCAAGCTCGCGGGCGAAGCCTATGCGCGAACCTTTCACGATGCGGGCGGCATGAGCGTGACGATCCTGCGGCCTTTCAACGCCTACGGTCCTTGCTGCCATCACGAAGGCGACGCCGGCGAAGTGATCCCGAAATTCATGCTGCGCGCGCTGACGGGCAAGCCGCTGATCGTTTTCGGGGACGGCTTGCAGACCCGCGATTTCAACTATGTGGACGATACCGCCGCCATGATCGCGCTGGCGGCACGCTGCGAGGCGGCGGCGGGCGAGACAATTAATCTCGGCAGCGGCGCGGCGCGCAGCATTCTCGATGTGGCGCAGGAGGTCAGCCGCGCCGTGGGGCGCCCCGTGAACATCCGGCATGACGCCGAACGGCCGGGCGATGTCCGCGACCTGTGCGCGGGAACCGCGCGGGCGAAAGCGTTGCTCGGAGACTTGCCGACGACGCCCTTCGCCAAAGGTCTTTCGCGGCTGGCCGCATGGTACGCGAGCCGTCCAGTTTCGCCTGTGTCGCTACTGGTGGAGGAGATCGAGCATAACTGGCTGCCGCGACGGCGGGTCTCCCATGTCGTCTGAGCATTTGCCGGCTGAGTATCCTTTCATCCCGCTGCACCGTCCCGATCTCGGCGAGGCGGAGGGCGCCGCCGCGGCGCGTGTCATCGCCTCGGGCTGGGTCAGCCAAGGCCGGGAGGTCGAAGCCTTCGAGCATGAGTTCGCGGCCTTCACCGGCGCGCCTTTCGCGGTTGCGGTATCTAGTGGCACGGCGGCGATCGAATTGGCGCTGCGGGCGCTAGGCATCGGCGCCGGCGACGAGGTCATCACCGTCAGCCATTCCTTCGTCGCCACGGCCAACGCCATCCACGCCGTCGGGGCGCAGCCAGTCTTTGCCGACGTGACGCCCGACACGCTCAATCTCGATCCTGCGGGAATCGCACCGCTCGTCACCGGCAGCACGCGAGCGGTGCTGGCGGTGCATCAGGTGGGGATGCCCTGCGACCTTGCGGCCGTTCTCGGCGCCTGCCGGTCGTTCGGCCTGCATCTGATTGAGGACGCCGCCTGCGCCGCCGGCAGCGAGATCGAAATCGACGGGCAATGGCATCGGATAGGGGCGCCGCATGGCGACATCGCCTGCTTTTCCCTGCACGCCCGCAAGCCCATCACCACCGGCGAAGGTGGCATCATCACCTGCCGCGACACCGAGGTCGCGGAACGGCTCCGCCGGCTGCGCAGCCATGGCATGACGATCTCTGCGGTTACGCGGCACGAATCCCCTGCCGTGATGTTCGAGGAATATGTGACGCCCGGCTACAACCTGCGGCTCTCGGACATTGCCGGCGCCATCGGGCGGCAGCAATTGCTGCGCCTGCCGGGCATCGTCGCTCGCCGCCGCGCGCTCGCAGCACGCTACGCTGCGGCCTTCGCCGGCAGCAACGTGGTCCGCCCGCTGAGCGAGCCGGGCTGGGCGCGCTCCAACTGGCAGAGCTATCCGGTGCGCCTCGCCGACCCCCTCGACCAGCGCAAGGTAATGCAGCTTATGCTGGACGAAAACATCGCGGTGCGGCGCGGCGTGATGAACGCACATATGGAGCGGGCTTGGCCGAAGGCCGGCTGGGGCTGCGCCTGGCGCATCGGCGCGGATTGCACCTGCGCGCCGCAAACCTGCGCCGCGCTCTCCGAAAGCGAGCGCGGGCGCGACAGACACATCCTACTCCCCCTGTTTCCCGCGCTGAAAGAGGACGAGCAGGACCGGGTGATCGAGACCCTGTTGCGGGTGTGCGCGGCATGAACGAGGCCAAGGCGTCCATCCGTCCCGTCCTTTCGGTGCTTATGCCTGCCTTCAACGAGGCCGGCAACCTGCCGGCGCTGCACGAGCGGGTGGTCACTGCGATGGACCGGCTGGGGCTGCCGTGGGAATGGATCGTCGTGGACGATCATTCAACCGATGCCACTTTCGACACGATACGCTGCCTCGCGGGGAGCGACACGCGGATTCGCGGTGTGCGGCTGGCGCGCAACAGCGGGTCGCACGCTGCGATCATCTGCGGCTTGGCCGAGGCACAGGGCGAGGCAGCCATCGTGCTAGCCGCCGATGGACAGGACCCGCCGGAGGAAATCCCGTGTCTGGTGGAGAGCTGGCGGGCGGGCAAGGCCATCGTCTGGGCGGAGAAGCGCGCGCCCGTTGCGGGACCGATGGAGCGCGCCACCTCGCGCTTGTTCAATTTTGCGTTTCGCCGGCTGTCGGGTCTCGACAGTCCCGGCGCCGGCGGCAGCGACTTCTTCCTCGTGTCGCGGCCAGTGATCGACGTGGTGAACTCGCTCGGCGAGCGCAACACCAACATCATAGCGTTGCTGGCCTGGCTCGGCTTCGACCAGGCGAGGATTCTCTACGACAAGCAGTCGCGCCTCGGCGGCAGGTCCGGCTGGACTATGAGCAAGCGGATCCGGCTGGCCCTGGACTCGGTGCTCGGCTTTAGCGTGCGACCGGTGCAGATGATCTCCACGCTCGGCTTCCTGACCGCCGCGCTGGGGTTCGTCTATGCGGCGATCGTCGTCGCCAACGCCGCGTTGGGCCGTCCGGTGGAGGGCTGGTCGTCGCTGATGGTGGTGGTGCTGCTGATCGGCGGCGTTCAGATGGTCATGCTTGGCGTGCTCGGCGAGTATATCTGGCGGGCGTTGGACGAAAGCCGGGGGCGCCCGCGCTATGTCATCGAGAAGCGGACGAACGACAGAACGTAGAGTCAGGCTCCGCCCCGGACCACGAAGGGCGGCGCGCCTTTCGGAGTGAACTTGATGATGGGCACATGCACCCGGAAGAAATCCACTTCGGCGCGGCCGAACGTCTGGGTATAGGTCCGCGTGGCGACGTTGACGTTGGTCACGCCCGGCTTCTCATCGCCTTCGTCGGTAATGACGCGGATCAGCCCGGCATGTTCGGGTCGGCTCACGAGAAAGGCGTCGAGAATCTCCGTGAGCTTGTCGCGCTTCTGTTCGACGGTCACATCGGCGAATTGCGGGCCGATCCTGTCGGTGATGTCGATGGCGGGCACCCCGGCATAGACATGGTTCTCCACCATGTCGTGCGTGACGACGGAGCCGGCGAGCGCCATCGCCCGCCGCTCGATGTTCACTGGTTGCACGGTGCATTGGCCGGCGAACCAGACGTCCGGCGGAACATACATATATCTGGTGCAGTGGAAGCGGCTGCCTTCGACGATGTCGCCGAAGCGCGCATGAGTCAATAATTGCGACTGGACACCGACGCAGACATTGTCGTCGATATCGAGCCCGCCATTAGAGTCGAGCACGCTGCCCTGGCCGATCCAGCAATTGCGGCCGATGCGCAGCGGCAGGTCGCCGATCAGCAGCGAGGGGCCGTGTAGTTTGGAATAGTCGCCCAGCCGGAACTCGGGCACCACGACCTTCGTGCCGCCGCCCAGAAAGCAAAAATCACCGAGCACGATGCTGCGCATCGGCCCATCCTTGCCCTTGAAGGTGACGCCGGGTTCGACCACAACGCCCTTGCCCACCGACACGAACTCGGCGGTGAGGTCGGATTCGATCCGGGGCGTCAAATAGTCCTGTGGCATGACCGGCGATCAAATTTCAATGTTCTTGTCTCTGGATCGACGAAAGCGGCAAAATCCTTAGCCGTCAAGAATATCTATGCTCCACGCTGGTTAGCCCGTGCCGCTCGCCAAACGTAGCAGCGCCGACATGCCGAGGAAGCGCGCACGCGCCATTGCTGGGAAAGCCATCTCGCCCGCGCGCAATGGCTGTCGAAGGGCGGCTATCGGAAGATATTAGAACAGGCCAAGCGGGGCAGCCTGTAAGCCGGCGATCAGCGCGGCTTGATGGGATAGTGCAGCAGGAGGCGATAGCCGGCGAAGGCTTCGGGCTCGCCCGCTTCGCGGGCGTCCCGGCCTCAGTGCGCGGCGCGTCCGGCTGCTCGCCCGTCAACCAAGCGGGCTGCGCGGTCTGAGCGGCGGGAGCCAGCCCGTCCCGGCGGAAGCTGTCATGCTCGGCCAATGATGAAATGGCGGAGATGGCAAAACTCTGTGGCTGCGGACGCCTTGTTCTCCCAGTCGCTATCTCATCAACTGCCCGGTCTTGCCCGACAGAGCGAACGCTTGGAGATGCGGAAGATCAGAAATTCACCTTCAGCCCGACGCGGCCTTGATGGGCGGAGAAGCCGTCGCGGAAGGCGCCGTCATAGCCGGCGAACAGGCTGGTCCTGTCGGTGATGGTGTAGCTCGCCTTGACGCCGAGATCGAAACCGACGCGGTTTTCCTTGTTGCCGGTGATGGTCATCGGTGTGCCGGGCGTCGCGGCGAAGGTGACGGGCAGCAGCCGGTCCTGGCCCGACAGCACATCGACGACGCGGCCATAGGCGGAAAGATCGAAGCTGCCGCCAGAGGCCATCTGCCAGCTATGGCCGACCCTGAGGCCGAGCCAGGCGCGGGTGCGGTCGGCGGTATAGCCATTGGCCGCCAGCGCCAGCCCGCCCGTCTCGGTGAAGCTGTCGCTGTGAACGCTGGTGTAATCGAGGCCGATGCTCGGCGTCAGCCACAGGCCGCCGAGGTCGAAGCGGTAGCCGGTCTCGCCCAGCACGCCCCAGGTGGCAAGGTTGTAGCTGGCGGTGGACGCGCCGCCGACAGAATGGGTGGTGTCGGCGTCGCCCACGCCATAGGTCGCGGCGGCATTGACGAAGAACGGCCCCGAGCGGTAGCCGGCGTTGACGCCGAACTGGGTCAGGTTGACCGTGCCGCTTTCCTGAAAGGCTCTGTCGAGGTCGATGTCGGTGCGGCCCTGGTCGATGCCGAAACCCAGCACGAGATTTTCGGTGAGCAGGGCGTTGAAGCCGCCGGCCAGGCCGTAAGCCCGGCGGCGGTCGCCGGGGATGGCGCCGTCGGCGCTGGTCCGGGCGGTGGCGCCATAGACCTCCGCCCATCCGCCGAACTTCGCCGGGCCGAAGCCAGTTCCGCTCGAGCCATTGCCCGTCTCGTCGCCCATGCGGCGCAGGAAGCGGGAGGTGGCGTCGAAGGCGCCCGACTGCACCGCCGTATGCACCACGCCGATCGACTGAACGTAGCCGTCTACCGCCCAGATTTCGGACAACAGGCTTGTCAGCGTCGTCGTGTTCGTCTGATTGATTCTGTAGACGGTTTCGATGTTGACGTTTACGTTGAACTCGCCGCCCACGACGGTGAATTGCGTCGGCGTACCGGCGCCGCAGGTGGGGCGTGTCGCGCCTGGAAGTCCCGAAAGGCCGGTGCAGACCGTGCGTTGGCCGATGAGAGTGCTGCCGGGACCAATTACCACTTCAGCGGTGGAAATCCCTTGGGCTCTTCCATAAGGCGTAACGAGAAAATCCGCCCCACTATAGGGAGCAACGCTATAGACGGTCGTCGTGTTGCTGGAGGTCGTCGTGGTCGAGGAGACGAGATGCGGCGCAGCGATCACGACGCCCGGCCCGCCCGCATTGGTGACAGCCAATGTGGCCGTGCCGAAAGCGCTCTGAACGGCCGGATTGCTCACCGCGACGCCGAAGGTCTGGTCGTAGACGGTGCCGCCGTTCACGCGGCCCAACACCTGCGTCGAATAGCTATTCGACGTGACGGTCGTTGTGACAGGCGTTTGGAAGATGATGGATTCGCTTGTTGAGGTTGTCGTTGTATTACCCGGCGTACCGACCACCTGCGCCTGCGCGCCGGTCGCCGTCATCAGCCCGGCCACCAGCGAAACCGCGATCGCCAGCAGCCGGTGACGGGCTAACCTCGCGCGGGAGGCGACGGGATATCCGAATGCAAGGATCGCACGCGTGAGGCTCGCCAACCTTGGTGTGGCGGACAGGGCCATCCGCTGGGGGCCGGTTTCTTCCGCAACGCGCATCACGCCGTTGGTGCAATGCTGGCACCGGCCGTTGCCGCCGCACAGGTTGCACACCCGTCCGTCGGCTTGAACCCCGGTTCCGCCGCACCCCGCGCAGCGCGCGGAGCCACTGCAATAGTAACAGGTAGCCATCGCCTCGCCCCTTTGATCGTGAAACAACGCGCGTCACCCAAGGCGGCAGCGGCGCAGTCGATTACAGCAGCTAAGGGATGATGTGATCGCGGTCGTCGGCGCGTTCTTTAGCAATCGGCCAAGCCAGCCGTTTCCCCACCCCCTTGCCGACACTCACACCCCCAAGAATCAAAGTCCATATAAAACGCAGATCAAAATCGCGATTTTCGAGGGTGAAGTCTCTCCTCGAAAACGAGGAGGCGTGCGAAAAAATCCGTACTTGATCGACGTTTCGGCCCGTTGCGGGTCGCCAGCACGCCTCAGTGATCGGATCAGGCGGCTTTCTTCCGGGTCAAGAGGGACGTCAGCACCACAACCCAATCCCATTTGATCAAGGCCGTCGCCAGCGGCGCATAGGCCAGGGCCACGGCGGACATCGCGCCCGTGCTCTCCCAGAACGAACGCGCTAGGCGCGCATAGCCGGCGGGCCATTCCGGCACGGTGTCGGGTAGAAAAAGCCAGCGCCAGAGAAGGGCGATGGCAACGCCGAGTGGCACACCGGCCATGCTAATGCCAAAACCAAGGGCTTTTCCGACATGGCGTTCGGCCCTGCCGGCGACGATCTGCGTCGCCAGAATAACGCCGATGATGATGGGCCAAAGTGCGTGGGCGATCAGATAGCCGCCCCAGGCGATGCGCTGTTCGGCATCAAGCGCGAGAAACCATAACGGCGCGGCGCACAGCAGAAACAAGATGGCGAACACCACGAAGCCCGCCAAGGGATAGAGAATATCGTTGGTCTTGGCGCGCTCATCGAGCCAAGTGAACCAGCGACGGCCGCTCTTCAGGGTTACGTCGAGCCGGGCATCGCCATCGGCGTCGACGACAATCGTCCGTTTGGCGACGTTGAACTTGTCCTCGATGCCCGCGAGTTCGACGGTTGCGCCGACCTCGAAGGCCGAAGGAAATCCACTGACCTCCTGAGACCAGTCGGGCTTCTCCGCCTGCCTCAGAACGATGCGCACAATGTGCTCCTCCTCAAAAAGCGATCCTGAGCCCGACTCGTCCGGCGAGGCTCGTCGAGGCCTTGGTGAAGCGCGACAACCATGCGGCGGTGAGCGCGGCCTTCCGCGTCAAAGCCAGCGCGGCATGCGCGTCGATCTCGCACCGAAGCCGCCTGCGGGTCAGCGAGCGCCGAATAGAGTGCCGACGATGCCAGCAGGACGGCGACAGCCGCGCCCGCATGGCCCGCGCGTCTCTGCTTCCCACTAAATCCGGATAGTCTTCGCTCCCTCCTCGATGTTTCGCAATG
Organism: Bradyrhizobium sp. 2TAF24; assembly: GCF_052115025.1. Taxonomy (NCBI): domain Bacteria; kingdom Pseudomonadati; phylum Pseudomonadota; class Alphaproteobacteria; order Hyphomicrobiales; family Nitrobacteraceae; genus Bradyrhizobium; species Bradyrhizobium sp. 2TAF24. The sequence continues at coordinate 18,448 of NZ_JBFRFW010000024.1, forward strand.
GACGCCCCCAAATGAATCAAATCCGCAAACAATCTCGGCTCAAAGTCGCGGGTTTCCAGCGCCGCGTCTCTCCTCGAAAACGAGGAGGAGTGACAAAAATATCCCTGTCCGTTCCCTCGCGGATTATGACAGTCCACTCAGCACCAGGCGCGCGACCGCCTGCGAGCGCGTCCTGGCGCCGAGCTTACGGCGGGCCTGATCGATATGAGTCCTCGCTGTGGTCTGCGATACGCCGAGCAGGCGAGCGATCTCCAAATCCGTCTTTCCGGCCGCCACCCAGCGCAGGCATTCCAATTCGCGATGGGTAAGCACCGCCTGCGGATCGGCCACCGGCGCAAGACCGGTCAAGGCGCGGCAGCGCTCATGCGTCAGGAAGGCAATCTGGTGCAGTTCGCGGCGCAGCGCGGGCGGCATGGGCTGCTCCTTGCCCGCCATTGCGACGAGCCCGAAATAGCCGCCCGGCCCGTAGATCGGCACCGAGAACCCATCGGTCCAGCCCCATTCGGCGGCAGTGTCCCAAATCTCCTGCTCGGCGCGCGACAGCGTGCGCTCGGCCTTGGCCTCGAGCCAGGTGAAGGGCGCAATGCGCCGCCGGGCCTCGGCCACCATATAGTCGGCGGCAAGGAAATTGCGCCGGGTATAGAGTTCGATCCAGTCCGGCGGCCAGTCCTGGAAGAAAAAATGCGTCTCCGGTCCCATATCGGTCGTCAGGAAAGCACCGCACGCGCTGGCTGTATAGCCGTGTGCTGCGATGCGCCGCTTGAACAAGGCTTTGACCGCATCGATCGTCGCGCACACCTCAAGTGCTGTGGCGAATTCATCCCCCATCTCCGACCCCACCAACTAATTCAAAAAAAGCGAATCCCATCTCGCTATGACGTTCCAACCACCGACGCGCCTCAATACCACAAGCAGGCGCACTGCACTCACAGAACCTCTCACTATCCAAAAGGACCGTTGCCAACATTACCGAACCATGACGGCGTTCTGGGTCGGATCTGATGCGCCAAATACCGCTGATTGCCCTCCATAGTGCGATTTGGCCGCTGGAGCCCGCCCGAGAGAAACGCGAGAACCAGCCGACGGATGAAAAGCGTAGAATCGGTGGCGTTTGGTGGTGAAGAAGTACGAATCGCTTATAGCCGAGTGGTGGATTTTTGACCCCAAACAGGCGCCACCTCATCCCGTCAGTATCGGCCCCAGTGCATCCTTTTCCGAGGCAACGAAATTGAAGAAGGCCGCGACACGCGGCAGGTGTCGCGCGTCGGAATGGGCCAGCACACGCCAGGCGCGGGTGAGTTCGGGGATCGGTCCAAGCACGCGGATCAGGTCCGGCTCTGCATCACCGAGCGCAATGGGAAGGGCCGCGATACCGACGCCGGCCTTTGTGCTCGACACAAGGGCCAGCACACTATTGGCGCGCGCCGCGTAATGCGCGTCGGGCGCAACCTCCTTGAGCCATAGCGACAAGCGATGGTTGGCAAGGCTTTCATCGAATGCGATCAGCGGCCGGGTCTTCAGGTCCACGATGGACTGCGGCGCGCCATTGCGATCCACATAGTCGAGGCTGGCATAGATCGCCCAGATCGAATCCGCGAGCTTGCGGCCGATCATATCGCCCTCCGTATCGCCGGAGCGCAGCGCGATGTCGGCTTCGCCCTTGGCAAGATCGATGTAGCGATCCGCCAGAACGAACTCGATGCGGATGCCCGGATGCCGTTCATGGAACCGGTCGACAAAGCCGGCATGAACCAGACGGATGGCGATCGGCTCGGGACATGTAAGGCGCAGCGTTCCGGAATGGGCTGCCTCGGCCGCCTGCCGTTTGAACGTCTCGACGGCTGCGGCGACGGCTTGCGCCGCCGGAAGGATTTCTGACCCTGCTGGCGTAAGGCGGTAGCCACTTGGCAGACGCTCCACGAGACGAAGGCCCAAAGCGGTTTCCAGTCCGGACAGGCGCCGCTGCACGGTCGACTGGTTGATCCTCAGCGCGCGAGCCGCCGAAAGGGTGCTGCCATTCTCGGCCACGGCCAGAAGATATCTGAGATCGTCCCAGTTGAACACGGACGCCCCTCCCATACCCTCATTATGCAATTTTGCGGCCCCCTTCCGCAATAATTCTCGCTGCCATGTGCACGTCCACTTTGCGCAAGATGCGAACATGACGTTGGAGCACGGAACCTATGGCACAGCCTGGCAGAAACCTGATGACCGAAGCCGTGCAGGCGCAGTGGGACAACGCCGCTGAAGGGTGGGACGCGCAAGCTTCCATACTGGACGCGTGGCTTTCCAGGCCGACGCGCACCATGCTGGATCTGACCGGGATCGAGCCTGGCGATCATGTTCTGGACATCGCGGCGGGAGCCGGCGAGCAGACCATGGCGCTCGCGCAACGGGTCGGTCGGCAAGGACGCATCCTTGCCACCGACCTTTCCCCGCTTCTGGTCGAGCGGCTGCGCGGTAACGCTGCAAGCGCCGGACTATCGATTGTCGAGGTGCGGGTCGCGGATGCGCAGATGCCGCTCAGCGAAACCGACGCCTTCGATGCCGCCATCTGTCGGCTCGGCCTCATGCTGATGGGGAGCCTGCCCTGTGCCTGTCAGCCACGCACGCAGCGCTGAAGCCCGGTGGCCGCTTCTCGGCGATGGTGTTTGCCGGGCCGGACGTGAACCCGTGCATCAGAATACTGATGGCGACCGCCGCACGCCATGCCGGCGTGCCGCCGCGCGACCCGTTCGCGCCGGGCGGCCTGCTGTGCCTTGGCCGTCCTGGACATCTCGATCAAATGTTCAAGAAGGCTGGCTTCAGCGACGTGTCGACATTCCAGATAGAGGCGCCTTTCCGGCTACCGTCGGTTGACGATTACATCGCCTTCCTGCGCGCGGCGGCAGCGCCGGTGATCGCGTTGCTTTCGCGTCTCGACCCCGGCGCGCAGGAGGCAGCCTGGGCGGACATTCGCCGGCAACTCGCCGTGTTCGACGCACCGCTAGGCTGGAACGGGCCAAACACGCTGCTGGTGACGGCGGGACGGAAATGACGGCAATCGGCGGATCATGGATGATGAAGCCTGACTTTGCTCTCCTCCCCTTTTGTCAGGCCAGCCAATGGCAGAGATGGAGAGCAACAAGCCTCGATCCTTACGAGGGAGGGCCTTAGAGGGCTATAGCGTAGACATAGTTCTCATCATCACCCGGCGCGGCGCGCCAGCCTTTGTCTGTCTGCCAACGCGATAACTGAAGCATCTGGGTGCGCGCAGCTCGGCAGCTGGCTACCGATCCGGTTTCGCAATCCGCCCTGGTCACATCACGACGTCGAGTAGTCCCAGATATCGGGGGGCAGCTGGTCCTTGAGCGAGGCGTACATGGCATCGCGGAACAGTTTCACCGCTGGATAGGGTCGAAGGGCGATCGTGCGCTCCACGATCAGCCCCTGCTCGTCATCCACGATGACCTCAAGGCTCTCGATCTTGTGACCGTCCATGCTTCCTTCCCAGCGCAAGAACGTCGTGCGCTCGTCGAGCTTGAATTCGGCCGTGTAAGCGCCCGAGCCTCGCGTAGAGCTGGATTGGGCGAAGATCGCTGCGACGACATCACGTCCCGCGATCGCCCGCACCAGAATCGGACTGTTGAATACGACGTTTTCGGCAAGCAACGCGCTTACCTGAGCGGCCGTGGCGCCACCAGTTTCTCGCAGTTTGCGCAGCGGATGCATTGGCTTCCTCCCCTTCGGTGAAAAGGCGTCAAAGGCCGCAAATCGGGCGCGTTCCTATCAGCAAACAGATCAAACGCTACGTCTGCTTCAACTGGGCGCTGTCGACCGGCATCTTGCGCAGCCGCTTGCCGGTCGCGGCGAAGATGGCGTTGGCGATCGCCGGCACGACCGCAGAGGTTCCCGTTTCACCCATTCCACCGGGCGGCTCGGCACTTTGCACGATGTGAACCTCGATCGCCGGCGCCTCGTTGATGCGCAGCATCTGATACGTATCGAAGTTGGTCTGCTCGACACGGCCGTCTTTCAGCGTGATCTCGCCGTAGAGCGCCGCAGTGGTGCCGAATATCGCCCCGCTCTGGACCTGCGCCCGGACCGTATCGGGATTGACGACGGCGCCGCAATCCATGGCACAGACGATACGCCGAACGCGCACCGCGCCATCCTTCGCAACCTCGACCTCGGCGACTTGCGCGAGGTAACTGCCGAACACAAACTGCAGCGACACGCCGCGGCCGCTCCCTTTCGGCAAGGGCTGTCCCCAATCGGCCTTTGCCGCCGCAAGGTCCAGCACGGCCCTGGCGCGAGGCGACTTGTCGAGCAGCGCCCGCCGATAGTCGACCGGATCCTGCTTCGCTGCTGCAGCCAGCTCGTCGATGACGCTCTCCGTGACGAAGACGTTGTGCGAGGGCCCGACGCTGCGCCAGAACGCCGTCGGAATGCCGGGCGGTTCGACCCGCACATATTCGACATGGAAATTGGGAATGTCGTAGACGAGGTCGATGGCGCCTTCGGTCGTATCGGGATCGAGGCCGTTCTGAAATGCCGGAGGCAGCCAGCGCGCGATCACCGAGGATCCGGCAAAGCGGTGATTCCAGGCGACCGGTTTGCCCGTCTTGTCGAGGCCGACCGCGATCCGGTCGAACCAATAGGGACGATACATGTCGTGCTGGATGTCCTCCTCGCGCGTCCAGACAACCTTCACCGGCGCGTCGACCTGCCGGGCGATCTCGACCGCACGGATGACACCATCGACTTCGAGCCTGCGGCCAAAGCCGCCGCCGAGCAGGTGATTGTGCACCACCACCTTTTCGGGCGGCATCCCCAGGACCTTGGCCGCTGCGGCCTGTGCACGCCCGAGCACCTGGCTGCCGACCCAGATCTCGCAACCGTCCTGCCGGACATGCACGGTGCAGTTCATCGGCTCCATGGTCGCATGCGCGAGGAATGGCACCTCATAGGTCGCCTCGACCTTGCTTGCGGCGCCGGCCATCGCCTTGTCGACGTCGCCGACGTTCTGCGCCACCGCGCCCGCTTTCGTCGTGGCGCTTTCGAGCGCGCGCGCGACGTCGGCGGTCGCAAGCCTGGCATGCGGCCCGTCGTCCCACTCGATGGTCAGCGCGGCGAGGCCCTTCCTGGCCGCGCCCATATGGTCCGCCACCACCGCAACCGCATCATCGAGCCGGACGATCTGACGTACGCCTTTGACAGCCCGGGCTGCGGCATCGTCGACGCGCTTCACCCGTCCGCCGAACACCGGCGACTGGGCGAGCGTGGCAACCTTCACCCCGGGCGGCCGGGCATCGATGCCGTAGACCGCGGTGCCGTTGATCTTGGCAGGCGTGTCGAGCCGCTTCGCCGGCGTGCCGATCAGCCTGAAATCGGCCGGCGTCTTCAGCGTCACGTTTTCCGGCACAGGCATCTGCGCCGCATCGGCCGCAAGCGCACCGTAACCAAGGCTGCGTCCCGACGCCGGATGCCGCACCTCGCCGTTCTCCGCCCGGCAGGAGCCGGCATCCACGTTCCAGCGCCGCGCTGCCGCCGCGACGAGCATCGTCCGCGCGGTCGCGCCGGCCTTGCGCATCGGCTGCCAGGCACCGCGAATCGCATTCGAATTGCCGGTGGCCTGCACGCCGAGCAACGGGTTCATGTAGAGCTTGTCGTTCGGCGGCGCATGTTCGAGGCGGACCTGGTTCAGGCCGACCTCGAGCTCCTCGGCGATCAGCATGGGAATCGAGGTGTAGGTGCCTTGCCCCATCTCGACATAAGGCATGGTCAGGACGATCTGCCCGTCGCCGCCGATGCGGATGAACGCATTCGGTTCGAAGGCGTCGGACGTCGCAGCTGCGCTCTCGCCACCTGCGAACGGCAGGCTCACGCCGAGCAGCAGGCCGCCGCCCGCCATGGCGCTGACACCGAGAAAGTTGCGCCGCGACAGGCCAGCTGTGGTTGGCTTGGTTTCGGTTGACTTGAGCATCACGATCAGCCTCCCGATTGCGCGGCTTGCTTGATGGCTTCGCGAATGCGGACATAGGTTCCGCAACGGCAGATGTTGCCCGACATCGCGTCATCGATATCGGCATCCGTTGGCTGCGGCTTGCTCGCGAGCAGGGCGGACGCGGACATGATCTGCCCGGACTGGCAGTAGCCGCATTGCGGGACTTCCCGATCGAGCCAGGCCTGTTGAATCTTGTGACCCGCCGGCGTCTTGCCGATCGCCTCGATGGTCGTCACCTTCGCATCGCCGATACTATCGATCGACGTAATGCAGGAGCGGACAGCCTCGCCGTCGACATGCACGGTGCACGCGCCACACAGCGCCATGCCGCAGCCGAATTTCGTGCCGGTCATACCCAGCACGTCGCGCAACACCCACAGAAGCGGCGTATCGCCGTCGACATCGACCGAATGGCGATCTCCGTTGATCGTGACCTCGAAAGTCATGACGACCTCCTCTTGAAGATGATACTGACCGAGCTGCGAGGCGGCGTGCGGAGCTCACCTCGTTTCATTCGCGGACCGGGATCGGCGATTGCAGCTGGCCGGCCGCAGCTATTTCTATCCAATCACCAACTCCGACGTGAACGCAACACGTCCCGTGGCAGAAAAATGCGACAGTGCGCCGGCAGCCCCGCACCTTCATGGACTGTATTGACCTCCTGGCAGAGACCTGCGGTTGCGGCTCACTGCTCGTGACGCCCTGTCTCACCACGACAAAACGCATATCGGCTGTAATGAGGCCGCCGGCTCCGACATGCTTCCTGCAGGGGCGCCGCATGGCTGCGTTGCGCACGCCCTCATCTCCAGGCGAGTGCGCTCGACATTGATCCCGTTGCGATGCCGGTGAACGGCCGGCCGGATCCCGCCCGGAATGTCCTGCGACCTGCGCTCGATCCGGAGCCTTCCAGGATCTGGAAGTATTCCTCCCGATTTCCGCGCCTGTCTTTGCCCGGCCTCACCCCCATGTCTCCGAAGACGCCGCCCGCACAGTGCTCGTGCCCGCAGGGCACATGCAGCTTCTGCCGCAAGCCATCGAACAGGGAAGCCATGACAACAATTCATCTTCATCGCAGGACCATCTCAACGCCCGAGCAGTATATTGCCGCGCTCACCGACTTCGGGCCGGGCCGGTCGCAGGTGTTTAGCAACAGCGCCGACGACTATCTCAAGGTGCATCACAAGAGCGCATCGCACGCGGATGTCACGGAAGGTTCGGGTGGGGTCTGGGAGCGCCTGCACTATGACTGGTCAGATCCTCATCGCGTGGTCCTGACGACGACCGGCTCCAATGTCTGGGGCGGCGCATCCGGCCATACCTATACGTTCACGCCTCGCCCCGACGGCACGACCGATATCGACGTGATCGTCGTGCGCGACGGCAAGAATCTCAGGGGCCGGGTGCTCGGCTTCATCCTCGGGAGTATCGGCAGAGGCGTCCTGGCAAGGGCGTTTGAGCGCTCCGTCGACGCTGTCGAACTCCGCAACAGTGCGCTCGACCTGCACGGCCTCGCTGCCATCTAGCCAGCGATCAAGGGGAGCAAATCCCGCACCATGCCCAGGGGCCGAAGCCGGCCTCAACCGTATTTGAACGCGTATTGGAGAACGCCATGTCCACGAACCGGAACACGGAAGCGATCGATCTCGACCGCCGTCGACTTCTTGGCACCGCTGCGCTCAGCGCGGCCGCACTCGGCGCTGCGAGCCTGCTGCCTTCGACGCAGGCTACGGCAACCACCGCCGAGGCGGTACGTCCGTTCCGCGTCGCATTCACCGACGAGCAACTCAACGATCTGCGCCGGCGCATCGCTGCCACGCGCTGGCCCGACCCGGAGACCGTGACGGACGACTCGCAGGGAGTGCGGCTTGCGACCATCCAGAAGCTCGCCCGCCACTGGCAGACCAGCCATGACTGGCGCAAGGTCGAGGCGCGGCTCAACGCCTTGCCGCAGTTCGTGACCACGATCGACGGCCTCGACATCCATTTCATTCACGTTCGCTCGAAGCATGACGACGCGCTGCCCATGATCATCACCCATGGCTGGCCCGGCTCGATCATCGAGCAGATGAAGGTCATCGCCCCGCTGACGGATCCCACGGCTTACGGCGGCAGCGCATCGGATGCTTTCCATCTCGTGATTCCATCGCTGCCGGGGTACGGCTTCTCCGGCAAGCCGACGGCTCCCGGCTGGACGCCGGTGCGCATCGCACGCGCCTGGGCGACGCTGATGGAGCGCCTGGGCTACACGCGCTATGTCGCGCAGGGCGGCGATTGGGGCAATGCCGTGTCCGAGATCATGGCGCTGCAGCAACCGCAAGGGCTGCTCGCCATTCACACCAACATGGCCGCGACCGTGCCGGCCGACGTCTCGAAGGCGCTGGCCACCGGCGCACCCGCGCCATCCGGCCTGTCGAGCGAGGAAAAGCACGCCTGGGATCAGCTCGACGATTTCTACAAGAACGGGCTGGGCTACGCGATCGAGATGAACAGCCGTCCGCAGACGCTGTATGGACTGGTCGATTCGCCGGTCGGCCTTGCGGCGTGGATGCTCGACCACGACATCCGCAGCTACCGCATGATCGCGCGCTCGTTCGATGGCACGCCCGAAGGGCTGACACCGGACGACGTGCTGGACAATGTCACCCTCTATTGGCTCACGAACACGGCGATCTCGTCGGCGCGCCTTTACTGGGACACGGCGCGTGTCGCGAAAGGTGGCTTCTTCGACGCCAGAGGGCTCCGGATTCCCGTCGCCGTCAGCGCCTTCCCCGACGAGATCTATCAGGCGCCGCGGAGCTGGGCCGAGAAGGCGTATCCCAAGCTCATCCACTACAACAAGCCCGGCAAGGGCGGGCATTTCGCCGCCTGGGAGCAGCCCGAGCTGTTCACGGCGGAGATGCGGGCTGCCTTCCAGTCGCTCCGTAAGTCGATCTGAGCCGACCGCAAACGGGGCGCGCACCGCGCGCCACTGCCAGTCTCGCGTCAGCTACGAGGAATGAACGCCGGTGGACGTGGCTGCCGGGCGCGGTGCAGTCCATTCCACCTAGCGAGGCGGCGGATTGAACTCCGCGAGGACCTGCTTCAAACGCGGCGTTGCAAAATCGAGGAACGCTCGCACCTTGATCGGCAGAAACCGGTTGGCCGAGTACACGAGATTGACAGGCCGCGGTGCGGGCTGGAAATCGTCGAGCACGGTCATCAGACCTGCGCCGTCCGAAGCTGCCCCCAGCTGGTAGGACAATGCGATGGTGATTCCGATGCCGGCGCGGGCTGCAGCACAGGCGGCCTCGGCGCCGCCGACGATCAGCCGCGTCTTCACCGGCACCGCGACGGTTGCCCTGTCCCTCACGAATGTCCAGAGATCGTGTGACTCAAAGCCGGCATAGCTGATGCAATCATGCGCGGCCAGATCCTCTGGTGTCCGCGGGCGACCGCGCGCTGCCAGATAGGCGGGACTGGCGCATGCGAGGCGGCGCGTCGTGCCGACCGGGATCGCGATCAGGCTGCTATCCGGCAAGGTGCCGATGCGCACCCCGACATCGATCTGCTCCTGGACCAGACTCAGCACCCGATCGGTCGGGATGATTCTGGTCTTGATATCCGGGTAGGTCTTGAGGAAATCCGCGATGATCGGGATGAGGATGGTGCGGCCAAAACCGACCGGGGTCGTCACACTCAGCTCGCCTGTCGGCGCGGTATATTCGCCGGAGGCGATACGCTCGGCTTCGCTCACGTCGGCCAGAATGCGTTTGCAGGCCGTCAAATAGGAACTGCCTGCGTCGGTGAGCACCAATTGACGGCTCGAGCGGTTGAACAGCTTTGTCCGAAGGTGCGCCTCAAGCTCCGAAACCTTGCGGCTGACGGTCGTCAGCGGCGTCTTCAAGCGACGCGCTGCAGCGGACAGGCTGCCAGCCTCGACAACGGCCAGGAAGGTGGACATCGCATCCAGGCGATCCATCGAAATCCTCTTCCATTATCCGGAAGGACGCGCCCCAATCTTGCCACGCCCGCGCAAATTCCGGAAGCCGCCTGCTGGATCGCCGCCAGATAAGGAGCCCTTGGGCCAACGTCTCTTTTCCTGACGGCCCCCACTGGAGGCAGAAAAGCAGGGCAGGTCCCTTCCATGATTTGGAAGGACCGTTTCCACATCGACCAGTTCCTGAAGCCGACAGGCCACTCCATGTCATTGGATGAGGGCGGAAGCCACGTCGAGTGAGCGGTCCGCCACCGACAAGGAGAGTTCGATGACAAAGATGGTCAAGGCCTATCGCTACGAGCTGATGCACGACGAAGGCGCCGATTACATCGCTTATCGGCGCCAGGCGGGCGACGGCGTTTGGCAGACGGTATCCGTCTGGATGATTCCCGCCGATGCGCAAGGGAGGCTGTGATGTCTGAGGTACAGGAAATGCGTGGCGAAAAGATCTACCATTGTGATCTCAACATTACAGGAGTGACAGATCACGGTGTCGCTCTGGACGCGGTCCTTGGCGGCCGGGAAAAGGTGCCCCTGCAAGGGACACGATTTGATGTGGCGTTCGAGGGAGACATCAAAGGCCGCATCACAGGCAAACTCCGTGGCGTCGAGTACCTTCTGATGCGGGCCGACGGTCGCGCTGATCTCGACGGCAGAGGCACAATTGAGGCCGAAGACGGCCATCGGATTGCCGTGCATATTGAGGGCGTTGGAACGCCGCGAGCGAACGAACCGATCATCGATCTCGTCATGAACGTGCGTCTCACCACCGCATCCTCCAAGTATGACTGGGTCAATTCGAGGCAAATCTGGAGTCTCGGGACGGGAGACCTGGCGATGGGCAAGATACGCGTCGACGCGTTCAGGCAGTGACGGACGAAAGTCGCCGCGCCAACACGCGGCGGCAACCTAACAGCGACCGGCTTCGTGACCATGAGATCGGGCCGGTCGAACTGCGCCGGCCTCCAGGGCTGCGCCCGGCCACATTGTCGCGTCGGCATGAGCAGCATGCTGCCGCTTGTCGCGTTCGCGGACGGCAGGCGCGCCGTCCATTTCGCACGCGCGAGCCAATGGCATCGGCAAGCCGACGCGCGTCGTGCGCCGCCCAGGACGGGCCGGGAAATATTGCACCGAGATCAATATCCAGATTGCACCGAGAAATGTATCGGCGCATACCGCTCCCGTTGGCGGAATTGCACTGGCCGATCCCGCGCAATCCAACAACGGAGCCGAACATGCACGTGAACTATCTCGAGACGTTCCTGGCCTTCCTGGGGCTGACCATCGGCGGGATTTCGGTGCTGCCCGGCCTGTTTTTCTCAAAGCCTGTCGGGACGAACCGCAGCACAGGGCCGGGAAGCGCTCCGCTGCATGGCACGCGGCGCACCTGTGAACAGCGTCGACAGATATCGAGATGATCCGATGGAGCTGACGGTCACGACAATCCTGATTGCCTTTGTGGGCGTCTTCCTGATCTGTTTCATGAAGGGCGCATTTGGCGGCGGCTTCTCCATCGTGGGCATCCCGCTCCTGTCATTCGTCATGGATCCGGTGACCGCAGGCGGCCTGCTCGCGCCCCTGTTCATTGCGATGGACCTGTTCGCGCTGCGCTACTGGAAGCCCTCGACCTGGTCGAAGCCCGACCTCGTCCTGCTCCTGCCGGGACTCGTAGCCGGCATCGGCTGCGGCTATCTGCTGTTTCGGGTGCTGGACCATCGCGCCGTTGCGATCGTAATGGCGCTGACCACCCTGATCTTCGTCGTGCTGTGGCTCGCTGCGGGTTCGGAGGTGACCATCCGTCCGCGCTCGTCGCCGAAGGCGGTTGCCGCAGGTCTCGCCTCCGGGGTCACGACCATGGTCGCCCATTCTGGCGGACCGCCGCTCGCGATGTATTTGCTGCCGCTTGGTCTCCGCAAGGAGATTTATGCCGGAACAACGAGCCTGTTCTTCACGGTCGGCAACACGACAAAGGCGCTGCCATGGCTGCTGCTGGCAAAGCCGACCGGCAATGTCTGGATCGTGATGGCGGTTTGCCTTCTCGCCATTCCCGTCGGCGTCTGGCTCGGTTGGCGTCTTCACGGCAAACTGGACCAGCGCCAGATCTATCGCGCCTGCTACGGATTGCTGGTCGTGACCTCGTTGAAGCTGCTCTGGGACGGAATTTCCGGCTACATGGCATAGGTCCGCCGGCTGCCGGGATTGGCGGCGACGATCTCGTCGAGGTTCGCGCGCCGCGGCCGGAAATGATCACCTTGTTGCGAGGCGTTTAGCGTGACTGAAACCGCTTAGTCTGTGCGGCCAGACTGAGGGTATTCAACCCGTTGCCCCCTCAAACGAGGGTTCAGCGCATACGTCGCGGCAGCTTCTCCTTGGGCGAGGACATGACCGCGCATCGCTTGCTCGAGCGATGGTCCATCAAAGGCTCCACTCAACCCTAGGGATGGCAAATCGAGTGCGAAGACCCGCACGATGTAACGATGGGGGCGTTCATCGTTGACCGGTGGGCAAGGCCCGTCATAGCCGCCATAGGTGCCGGCCGTCTCCGCGTTCGAAGCGAGAAACGTCGTATAGATGTTTGCGCCCCGGCGGCCATGTCCTGTCTCGCCGATCGGCTTTCCCCGGGGAACCAACGTCTCGCTTTCGACGCCCGAAGGGAGCGAGGTGATGCTGGCCGGGATATCGTCCAGCACCCAATGATGGACAGTGATGCGCGGCGCATCCGCCGTAATGACGACGCCGGCTTTGTTGATTTGGCTGAAATCCCGCGGAACATCCGGGTCGACCATCAGGAGCGCATAGGATCGCGTTCCCCTTGGACCAGGCGACCACTTAACCGCCGGGCTGACATCTTTCAAAGCACTGGATGCCGGCGGACAGAAGGCGGCCTGATCGGGCAAGCGTCCGGAACGGTCCAGGCCACCGATCTCCACTGTCAGATGATCTGCCGCAACAGCCACTGAAGCGGCCATCATTGCTGCGAGAACGGCCGCGACCGCGAGGGTTCGATATTCCTGTCTTCCCATCTCTTATCCCCATCGTTCGAAACTGCGGGGAGAGTAGAGAGCGAGAGAAGCGGCCGACGGCCGGTTCCGGTCAACTTTGCGCCCAATCCGATCAGGCGGGACCCGTCTCGCGCCTTCGATGCCGGACGGCTGAAGGTGTCGCACCAAAGCGTTCCTGAAAATGCCGGGCAAAGTGTGAGCGCGATCGATAACCTGTCGCCGCAAGTGCGTCGGCAACGTCGGCGTCTCGGTCGTTAAGAACGGTGAAAGCCGCTTTCATCCTTTCATCGCGCAACAATTCTTGAAACGTCTGGCCTTCCGCACGCAGCCGACGTCGCAACGTGGCTTCGGACATGGAGAGTTCGACGGCAACGCCTGCGGCAGTCCACGGCATATGGAGGCGGTGCCTGACAAGCAGGCGAACTGCCTCGACGGCCGAGCCATCGACATATTTTGGAATGAGGGAAATGACGCCTTGCTCGGCGAGGATCAGCAGAATCTCGAGGATGCGATGGTCCTTGAGATATCGCGAAGCCGGCACTCGACGCGACAAGGCTTCAGCGCCATGAAGAATGGCGGAACACAGTTCAGGGCTGATAACGGGTTCGTTGGTGCGTATTTTCTGGCCGACGAATTGCGGCCAGCGGCGCGCTGCTTCAATAATCAATTCGCGCGAAAAACGGATGAAAAGAGCGCGATAGAAACCAGTATTCGGATCCGTTACGTTTATGACATCGACGCAAGCATTTGCCTGGAGCACGAAAGCATCGCCGGCATTGTAAATGCGCTGGTCGACGCCTGTATTGATTTCCTTCGTTCCTTCAACGATGACGACCAAGCCGGTCGTTGGCATAACAAGTTGCGCGATGGTCTCGCGCCTCTTGCTCACAAAAGCTGAAATGACAGGAGGACCTTCACCTTCAAGTGGCTCGGTAGAGCCGCTCATGGCCAACGGACGCAACGCGCCCGCGACCTCCAATCGAACATGTCTGTCCTTTGACTTGACGATCATCGCCACACGACCACTGCAGTTGGTGTACGCACGTACTGACCTAGACGCAGGATGATCTGAACAACCCCTATCCCGGGTATGATTTCGCCCGCTTGTGTCGGGAAGCGCCCGCACAATATGAATCCTACGTCGATTTCGCACCAGGTGAGTGGACCACCACCCGCATCGACGTCAAGGGTACCACTGCGAAACTCTTCGCTGGCGATGCGTTGCAACCCGCCCTGATCGTCAACGACCTCAAACGCGGGCCGGACAGCAACGGCAGCATTGGGCTTTATGTTGACAAGGCACCGACGGACATTTCCGAAACCTGAGGGTGCATCCAGCGTCTCAATACGTCGACTCGCGCAGACTTCCGGGTTGGGGCCCTCGCGTCATTTCGCTGCGATGTGGAATTCGGTCGCGGCCGCCGGCGCCACTTCCTGCCGGAAGATGGGCCGTTCAACTCCACCATCACCCGTCTCGATAGCCGAGACGGGGCCGACCTCAGGCCTATGTCGCGCCGCCGGGGTGAGATATCCGGTTCAAGATCACGCTCCTGTAGTCGCCGGATTTTTCCGAGACCCAGATCTGCTTGCGAACAGAATTGACGTTCAGGAAAAACTCGCCGTAAGGCCAGCCATCCTTGTCCGGGAACACCCCCTTCATGCGAGCGGTGAAGCGGCCCTCGCCTGGATTGATCACCCCGCGCAGGATAACCAGCTCGCAGATCACCGCGGTCTTGTCGGGCAAAGCTGAATGCGGATGCGGCTCGTAGCCGAAACACTGCTCAAGCCTGCGGAGCACACGGGTCGTTTGCTCGCCGTGCGACACCAGCGCCATCTCTCGTGTCGGATGGCCACGCGGAATCGTCCATTCCTGGCGTTCTTTCAAGGCCGGGCCCGCACGCCCCTTGTGCTCCCAGACCTCAACGGCATCCGTATGACTGCCATCGGATAATCCGAGAACAAGACCGAACCCCGCCGTGTCGCCGGCCAAGGTGGCTGTCGCAGCGATCCAAAGCTGTGCGTCCCATTTCCATTCCGCAATATCGAACACCAGCGCTTCAGACGTCGGTGTAAAATGCTGAGGGGGACCTGCAGGATCGGCGCCGCCGACCCAGTGCGCGCCCCGAGGCAATTCGCCGTAAAGCCCCTCCGGGGTCGGCCCAAGCGTTCGCCTCCTGGGCTTCATCCAATCGAACAATCCCATTCCCGGCTCCAGAGACGGCACCATCGGCAATGGGCCCTTAGAGCACACACTCTACTATCTCACAAGTTGCGCTATCATATTTATTCTCCTTTTACGTCCTGCCGACAGGCGCGCCCTCAGCACGCGGGAACGCAACCCCGTCACCACAACGGTGCCAGCGCCTGACGACTGAAGGCCGCGGCCAGCAGAAGCACAACGGCGATGCCGGCGACAAACGCCGTAACCAACCTGGCGCGCCGCCATCCGCCGGTGATGAGCAGCGCTGCGGCAGCGCCGCCGTTTGAAACAACCCCCATCGCGGCGACGCCGAACGGAAAGCGCCCCTCGGCGATCGTCCAAAAGCCGGAGCCATAACCAACGAGCAGGGCGAGGACGGCAACACCGTAGAGGCGGAAGATGACCCTCGCGCCATCACCGGTCGTTCGCAACATGGCCGCGAGCTGCGGCTCCGGCGTCAGCAGGAAGGGCGCAGCCGTCAGCACGGCGGTGACGGCGATCTTGACGATGAGGATGAATGCAATGGCGGTCATTGTGTCCAGTTCCGCTGATACCCGGGAGTGATCCTGCTGGCGGCCGCTTTACCCGGCCGCAGCAAGTCGTTTCGTGAAGAACGCCAGGATCTCGTCGCGCGCGGCCATCGTCGGTTCGCCGGCGGCATCGATCAGGTGTTGTGTGACGACGCTGTGCGGATAAGGCACATGCCTGGCGAAGAACGGCGACACGTCCGTGTTCACGGCATCGTCCGGCAGTTCGCGCGCGACAAAGCGATCGCCCAGCGCCTCGGCGTAGGCCGCGAAGCGCTCGGCGCGGCAGATCTGATCGCCCTTGAAGCGATACGCCAGGACCGTGAGATCGTCGCGATCCAGGCGCTCCTTGACCGCGTGCAGTTCGTCCGGCGCGATTTCGAGACCGGCCGGGTCTCTGAGGGGAAGCGACGGTTGCGACAGGACGGGCGCCAGCATCGAGGGCTCGAGCATCATCGTCAGCGCGAAGTTCCCGGTAAAACACATGCCAATCGCCCCGACGCCGGGGCCGCCGCACTCCTGATGGGCATGGCGGGCGAGCGCACGCAACCACCTGGTCACGGGGCTTGATTCATTGGCCTGGAACGCACGAAACTCCGCGCTCATGCAGGCGTGCTGGAAGACCGCCACTCCCTCTTCCGCGGTCGGCACCGCTCCGTCGCGACCGAACAATGACGGCATGTAGACGGTGAAGCCCGCATCGCGCACCCAGCGCGCAAAACGTGCGACATGCGGACTGATGCCCGGCATCTCCGTCATCACGATCACAGCCGGACCGTGTCCTGCGACGTAGACCCTTTTCGTGACGTCGTTGAGCGAGATGTCGCGCGGAGCAAAGTCGTCGAGCGTATCGTCCATCTTCATGCTGCGGTGAGGCATGGCGTACTCTTCTCCTTCGGCACACTGGCAATGGCGGATGATGAACTGGTGCAATTGACCCGCGCCCGCCAAGGGTTGAATTCACGGCAGGCGCCGCTTAGGTCCAATTATTGGACGCAGCTATACATGCCTAGATCCATAAATGCAACTCAGATAGAAGGGGCGCCATGACAGATTCCGCGTTGATCCGCCGGTCGCCGGTGCCGCCCGGCGATTGCAACCTCGCGAAAAGCTTCGCGCTCATCGGCGACCGCTGGTCGCTGATGATCCTGCGCTCGGCGCTTTACGGGCTGCGCCGCTTCGACGATTTCCAGACGGAGCTGGAGATCCCGCGCACCGTGCTCTCCAGCCGTCTTGCGGGCCTGGTCGAGAGCGGGATCATGGAACGGCGCGACTATCGCGAGGACGGCCAGCGCACCCGTGTCGAATACCCGTTGACCAAGATGGGGCAGGCCCTGAGCCTGCCGTTCATCGCCATGACGGAATGGGGCGATCGTTGGCTCGGCGACGGCCATTCTCCGCTGACGCTGCGCTCGAAGGCAAGCGGCGAGCGGCTCAGGGTCGCGCTCGTTGACGAGGCCGGAAAGGCCGTGCGGCCCGCGGACATCGACACCGTTATCACCACGAGGCCAGGCGGCCGAAAGACATGATGCCGCCGTGAGGGGCCGCTGATCCTCGACATCGTCGATGCCGTCCGCGGTGGAGCGACAGCGGTTCAGGGTATGGCAGTTCAGGTCATGGCAGTTCAGGGTGGGATCGCCGCGACAGGTTGATTGGCACAATCAATCTTGACCCCGCCGCGGCTGCAGCGCGATCAAGCGAGGCCCATCATCATGGGCCGCTCTGCCGGCGCCGCGCGATCGAGCGCGCTTCGCCGCCGTTTTTGCCCGCGAGGCCTGCCATGTCAGACGACACGCCCCTGTCCCCGTCCGCAACCACTCCGGTGGACCCGACCGCGCATTTCCTTGCCGACTTCTGGCGGGCGGTCGGCGGTGACGGTGCGCAGCTGCGGCATCTGACGGTGGCAGGCGCCGGATCGCTGTCCTCCGCCTTCCATGTCAGCGAACTCGCCACCGCCGCGATCGGCGCGGCAAGCCTTGCGCTCGCCGAGCTGTCGTCGCTGGACGCCGCGGCCTTCCCCGCCGTGGAGATCGACCGCCGCCTCGCCTCGCTGTGGTTCGGCACCTCGCTGCGGCCGCAAGGGTGGCGCCTGCCGCCGCCGTGGGATCCGGTGGCGGGCGACTATGCGACCGCGGACGGCTGGATCCGGCTGCACACCAACGCGCCGCATCACCGCGACGCCGCGATGGCGGTGCTGAAGACGGCGGTCGACCGCGACGCCGTGGCACGCGCCGTGGCGAGCTGGAACGCGACAGACCTGGAAAGCGCCATCGTCGCCGGCAATGGCTGCGCGGCCGCGATGCGCCCGGTCGACGCCTGGGCCGCGCATCCGCAGGGCCGCGCGGTCAACGCCGAGCCGCTGCTGCATCGGACCGCGATTCCCGCGGCCGCGCCGCCGCACTGGACACCGACCACGGGCCGCCCGCTGCGCGGCCTGCGCGTGCTCGACCTGACCCGCATCCTCGCCGGCCCGGTCGCAACGCGTTTCCTCGCCGGCTTCGGCGCCGACGTGCTGCGCATCGATCCCCTCGGCTGGGAAGAGCCCGGCACCGTGCCCGAGGTGGTGCTGGGCAAGCGCTGCGCCCGCCTCGACCTGAAGAACCCCGCCGACCGCCGCACGCTGGAAGCGCTGCTGACGCGGGCCGACGTGCTGGTGCACGGCTATCGTCCCGACGCGCTGGCACGGCTCGGGCTCGATCGCGCGCGGCGGCGCGCGCTCAATCCCGCTCTGATCGACGTCTCGCTCGACGCCTATGGCTGGAGCGGGCCGTGGCAGGGCCGCCGCGGCTTCGACAGCCTGATCCAGATGAGCACCGGCATTGCCGACGCCGGCATGCGCGCGATGACGCGCGACCGGCCGACGCCGCTGCCGAACCAGGCGATCGACCATGCCACCGGCTACCTGCTGGCCGCCGCCGCCATCCGCGGCCTGACGCAGCGGCTGCGGACGGGAGAAGCCTCTGAAGCGCGTGCGTCGCTGGCGCGCACGGCGCGGCTGCTGATCTCGGGCGGCAGCCAGGCGAGCGACGCCGCGCCGCTCGCGCCGGAGACGGCCGCCGACTGGGCCGACGCGATCGAGGCGACGGGCTGGGGCCCGGCCCGCCGGGTGCGGCCGCCGGCTGCGATCGACGGCATCGCGATGCGCTGGGCGCGGCCGGCACCCCGGCTGGGATCGTCGCCCGCGGCATGGGCCGCGGACGAGACCTGACTGCTCTGAAAAAAGCCGGCGTGATCAACGGCGGCGGCGTGCGATCAAGACCAATCGCGCGGTCAGTGCAGCGACTGGGTATAGACGAATTTCGGCATGCGCCAGCCGAAACGCAGCGCCAGCAGGCGCAAGGACAGCCCGACCAGCATCGCGAAGACGATGATGATGTCGTGGGGAATGCCGGTGTGCAGGCCCGCGATATAGATGCCGCCGGTCACCACCGAGACGGTGGCATAGAGCTCGGCCCGGAACAGCAGCGGAATATCGGTGCAGAGAATGTCGCGCAGCACGCCGCCGACACAGCCGGTGATCATCCCCGAGGCGATGACGATCACCACCGGCATCTGCAGGCCGATCGCGACATTGCAGCCGATGACGGTGAAGACCACCAGGCCGACGGCATCGAGGAACAGGAACAGCCGCCGCAGGTGATGCATGTAGCGGGCGATGGCGATGGTCGCGAGCGCCGCGGCGCCGGTGATCAGCAGGTAGGACGGATGCTCCACCCAGGACAGCGGATGGCGGCCGAGCAGCACGTCGCGGACGGAGCCGCCGCCGAGCGCGGTGACGCAGCCGAGCAGGCAGACCCCGACCCAGTCCATCTCGCGCCGGCCGGCCGCCAGCGCCGCCGTCATCGCTTCGGCAATGATGGCGACGAAATAGAGGATTTGAAACAGCAGCGCGGATTCCATAGCCGCGCCGGTCACGACCGCGCTGCGGAGCGCAAGGCACATGCCTCACACGCGACGGTATTTTTCATCCAATTGCGAAGTCTCACGCCAATGCCCGTTCCTGACGACCGCCAAGCCCACCCCAACGTATCGTCCCGCGCGCGGGAGGAAAAGGCTGGATCGGTGCGGACGTGGCGACGTCAGCCGCGCGTGACGGCGAAGGCGACATCGACGATCACGAGCTCGGCCGCCTGCATCATCATCGGGGGGCCCACCCGGGCCTTCCTGTGTCCAGGCTAGGGACCGACGGCGACGAGCGCCGCCTTGCGAAAATCGGTATTCTTCGTTTCACGCTCGGTGGGCTTGAATTCGCCGAGCTTGGCGCCGGCGACGACAGAGAACATGACGAAGCCACCCCTCTTGCGGGGGAGGATGAAATATTCCGAAACGGCGACACGCTCGGAGTCCTCGCATGACGACATGCCGCGGAAGACGACGTCGCTGTCGACCAGTTCACTGTTGCGCGCCGACGCGAACTTGCCCTTGCAGTCCTTGGCATCGCCGGCGACGATCGCAGAGGCGACGTCGAGCCCCTTGATGCCGTCCTGAGCGGGAATGATACGCACAAAACCGAGGGCGTCGTCGGCGCGCCAGGCGGCGCCGTTCGATGCGAGCGCCACCGGCGTCTCGGCGCGCGACAGCACCTTGGCGTTCTTGAGCGAGGCCTTCATGATGAAGTTCGATGCGAGTTCGAGTGCCTCGATCTGCAGCTCTGGAGACGACGCACCGCCGGCATCGGGGCGCAAGCTGCTGCCGACGCGCGGCGGCGGTGCTGCGGCCGCGACGGCGGGCTTGGGCTGCGGCGCGCTGAAATTGGTTGCAGCGGCCAATCCGCCGTCGTTGATGGTCTTCACGCAGCGCACCAGCGCCGGCAGAACCTGAGCGGTGCCGTTCAAGGAAAACTGAAACAGATTGCCCTCAGCGAACGCCGACATCGTTCGCGCGCCACGAAACTGCGTGATCAGCGCCGAATTGTCCGGCATGTCCACAGACACCAAGCTTCGCCCGATGATGCGTCCCGTGACATTGAACGGCTGCCGGCCATCGAAGGTGAGCACGATCGGAAACTGACCTCCAGGATTCAACTGCCAGGCCTCATTACCGAACCCCAGCCGCCATGCGAGGTTTTGAGTCACCATGATCACGACACTGATCCCGCTCTTGTAGGACGCCGTGACGATGCAGCCGGTAAACTGGCCATTGTTATCATCCGTATAGCCACCGCCGGACCAGCCGGCGACACGGATGGAGCCGTAGGGCCCGCCGGCAGACGCGGGCATAGCTGCGCTCATGAAAGCGGCCAGCACCAGAACCAGTTTTGAAAGCCTCATCACTCACTCCCCAGCGGCACTCCCTAGGATTCCGCAACCTCCGGTGGAGTGCAAGACGTATGTCCGAGAACGTCGGAAAACATTTTCCGATGAAGATGTTACGACCGGCGCTCTCGCGTGCGGGGCATGCACCTGCCGCTCTCGGGTGAAAGGCAGGCGTCTTTTGATCAATGCCGGTGCGTGCGCCCCAACGCCCCGACATACACATCCACCAGCTGCGCCACCTGCTGGCGCAGCAGCGGCGCGGGGACGGCGATGAGACGATCCTCGAGACCGAGCGAGACGATGCCGTGCACCGCCGAGAACATGGTGCGTGCGAGCAGCGCGACTTCGTCCGCCGGCGCCGCCGGCAGCAGCGCGGCCAGCGGCGGATACAGCAGCGCGAATGTTTCCTGCACGCGGTCGAGCAGGTCCTGCGGGAACGGCCGGTCGCCCTCCATGCGGTGCTCGAACAGCGCGCGCAGCAGGTTGGGATGGGCGGCGGCGAAATCCAGATAGGCCGCGCCGAGCGCATGGAGGTGCCGCGCCGGATCGGGCGCGGTGATCGCCGCCATCACCGCATGCAGCGCGCCCACGGTCTGCCGGCTGACCGCGAGCACGAGGCCGTCGAGATCGCTGAATTCCAGATACACCGAGCCGACCGCACAGCCGGCGGCGGCAGCGACGTCGCGCACCTTCAACGCGCGCAGGCCGTTGTCCGCGATCAGGTCGCGCGCGGTGTCGCGCAGCTGCCGGCCGCGCGCGCTCAAGTCGTCCTGCGGGACCTCACCGCCCCTCGGCATTCCTGTGTCCGCGGTCATCGATCACGAATCCGTGACTTATGAGCATCGCTCTTGAGCGATGCTCATAAACTTGCTACATCCATCTTGTGAACAATGTTCATGCCTGGGAGACAGCTATGACGCAAGCTCTTCTGATCCAGTTCCCCGCCTCGACCCTGTCCCATCGCGGCACCAGCCGCGGCCTGTGGCAGCGTCTTGTCCAGTCCATCCGGGACCGCGTGATGGCCCCGATCGACCGCCTGGCACGGGCGGCCGATGTCGGCCATGTGCTGGAGGAGCGCACGGCCGGCCGGCCGCGCGCCCGCGCCGTGTTCCGGCTGCGCAACCTGTCGCCCTGCGCCGGCTTCAAGCACCTCAAGCATCTCACCTGAGGGCCGATCGCGGGGATCGGCGCAACGCTCCGTTGACGATCCGCACGCACCTCGCGGCCTGCCACCGCCCTTCTCATCGAAAGTTAAGAACTTTCGGCGGCATGATTGCGACTCATTGCCGAAGGCAGGCGCACGCCCGCACCGCTGCGATTGTCGCCACCCCGCTCGACCGCTTCCGCACGTCAGCCGATTTCAAGTCTGCAAGGACCTTTCCATGATCAAGGATCTGATGACATCCCGGCGCTTCGCCCCGCTGTTCTGGGCGCAGTTCTTCTCGGCGCTGAACGACAACTTCCTCAAGAACGCCCTCGTCATCCTGATCCTGTTCGGAGCCGCGACCGGTCATGGCGATTCGCTGGTCACGGTCGCCGGCGCGGTGTTCATCTTCCCGTTCTTCGTGCTCTCGGCGCTCGGCGGCGAGATCGCCGACAAGTATCCCAAGGCGCTGATCGCGCGGCGGCTGAAGTTCGCCGAGATTTTTGCAGCGGCCTTCGCCGCCGCCGGCTTCTTCCTGCACTCGGTGCCGCTGCTGTTCGTCGCGCTCGGCCTATTCGGCATCGTGGCGGCGCTGTTCGGCCCGGTGAAGTACGGCATCCTGCCCGACCAGCTCTCCACCGGCGAACTCGCGACCGGCAACGCCCTGGTCGAGGGCGCGACCTTCCTCGCCATCCTCGGCGGCACCATTGGCGGCGGCCTGTTCGTGTCGGAATCGAGCCATCCCGGCTATGTCTCCGGCGCGGTGGTGCTGCTGGCGATCGCCTGCTGGCTGTCGGCGCGCCAGATCCCGGCGACGACGCCGGCGGCGCCCGATCTCACGATCACCCGCAATCCGCTGACCTCGACCCTGCGGCTGCTCGCCTCGCTCAAGGCAGAGCCGCGGCTGTGGGATGGCATGATCATCGTGTCGTGGTTCTGGCTGGTCGGCGCGGTGGTGCTGTCGCTGCTGCCCGCCGTGATCAAGGCCAGCATCGGCGGCACCGAGGGCGTGGTGACGCTGTGCCTCACCGTATTCGCGGTCGGCATCGCCACCGGCTCGCTGGTCGCCGCCCAGCTCAGCCATGTCCGGCCGAACCTCGCGCTGGTGCCGCTCGGCGGCATCGTGATGGGCCTCGTCGGCCTCGACCTCGCCTGGACCATCGGCCATGCGGCGGCAGGCAACGACATCCATCCGCTGGCGTTCGCGACCAGCGGCACGGGCCTCCACATCCTCGTCGACTTCTTCATCTTCGCCATCGGCGGCGGCCTGTTCGTGGTGCCGTCGTTCGCGGCGGTGCAGGCGTGGTCGGCGGCGGCGGAGCGCGCCCGCGTCATCGCCGCGGGCAACGTGATGTCGGCGGCATTCATGGTGGTGGCCTCGCTCGGCGTCGCGCTGCTGCAGTCGGCGGGCCTCGCGGTGGCCTGGATCTTCTTCGGCCTTGCGGTCGCCAGCTTCGCCGTCACGGTGTTCGTGATGCGCAAGTGGGGCGAGGCCGGCGTGCGCGACCTCGGCGCGCTGCTGTTCAAGGCGCTGTTCCGTGTCGAGGTGCGCGGCCTGGAGAATCTGCCGCCAGCCGGTACGCGGATGCTGATCACGCCGAACCATGGCAGCCTGATCGATGGCCCGCTGCTGCATGCGGTGCTGCCGATCGATGCCGCGTTCGCGGTCGATACCGGCATCGCCAAGGCGTGGTGGGCCAAGCCCTTCCTCAAGATGATCCGTCACTACACCATGGACCCGTCGCGGCCGCTGGCGACGCGCGACCTCGTGCATCTCGTCAGCCGCGGCGAGCCGGTGGTGATCTTCCCCGAGGGCCGCGTCACGGTCACCGGCAGCCTGATGAAGGTCTATGACGGCGCCGCCATGATCGCCGACAAGGCCGACGCGGTGGTGGTGCCGGTGCGCATCGACGGCGCGCAGCGCTCTTATCTCGGCTATCTCTCGAACGGCCAGGCCAAGCGGGTGTGGTTTCCCAAGATCACCATCTCGTTCCTGCCGCCGGTGAAATTGCCGGTCGACCCGGCGCTGCGCGGCAAGGTGCGGCGCATCCAGGCCGGCGCCGCGCTGCAGGACGTGATGATCGACGCCATGGTCAAAACCGCGATGCTCGACCGCACGCTGTTCGAGGCCCTCGTCCATGCGAGGAAGCTGCACGACACCGGCAGGCCGATCATCACCGACGCGCTGGGCACGGCGCTGACCTACGGCAAGCTGATCCTCGGCGCCCAGGTGCTGAGCCGCAAGCTCGAGGACGGCACGGCGGTCGGCGAGAATGTCGGCGTGCTGCTGCCGAACTCGGCCGGCGTCACCGTGGTGCTGATGGCGCTGCAGACCATCGGCCGCGTGCCGGCGATGCTGAACTTCTCGGCCGGTCCGGGCAGCGTGGTCAGCGCCATGACCGCGGCGAAGGTGCGCACCGTGCTGACCTCGCGCGCCTTCATCGAGAAAGGCAAGCTCGACAAGCTGATCACCGCGATCGGCGCCGCCGCGCGCGTCGTCTATCTCGAAGACATCCGCGCGACGGTTACCACCCGTGACAAGCTCATGGGCCTGCTCGACGGCAGCAAGCCGCGCGTGCGCCGCAAGGCCAACGATCCGGCGGTGATCCTGTTCACTTCAGGCTCCGAAGGCACGCCCAAGGGCGTGGTGCTGTCCCACCGCAACATCCTCGCCAACGCCGCGCAGGCGCTGGCGCGGGTCGATGCCAACGCCAACGACAAGGTGTTCAACGTGCTGCCGGTGTTCCACTCGTTCGGTCTCACGGGTGGCCTGATGATGCCGCTGCTGTCGGGCATTCCGATCTTCATGTACCCCTCGCCCCTGCACTATCGCATCGTGCCCGAGCTGATCTACCAGACCGGCGCGACCATCCTGTTCGGCACCGACACCTTCCTCACCGGCTACGCCCGCTCAGCACATCCTTATGACTTCCGCACCCTGCGCCTCGTGCTCGCCGGCGCGGAAGCCGTGAAGGAGCGCACCCGGGCCATCTACATGGAGCGCTTCGGCATCCGCATCCTGGAGGGCTATGGCGTCACCGAGACCGCGCCGGTGCTGGCGATGAACACGCCGATGGCGAACCGCCCCGGCACGGTCGGCCGGCTGTCGCCGCTGATGGAGTACCGTCTCGATGCGGTGCCCGGCATCGAGGACGGCGGCCGCCTGTCGGTGCGCGGCCCCAACGTCATGCTCGGCTACCTGCGTGCCGAAAATCCTGGCGTGCTCGAACCGCTGCCCGACGGCTGGCATGACACCGGCGACATCGTCAGCATCGATGGCGGCGGCTTCATCACCATCAAGGGCCGCGCCAAGCGCTTCGCCAAGATCGCCGGCGAGATGGTGTCGCTGTCGGCGGTGGAGGCGATGGCGTCAGTGCTGTGGCCGCAGGCACTGTCCGCGGCGGTGACGGTGCCCGACGCGCGCAAGGGCGAGCGCATTGTGCTGTTGACGACGCAGCGCGACGCCAGCCGCGAGGCGCTGCAGGCCCGCGCCAAGGCGACCGGCGCCTCCGAGCTGTCGGTGCCCGCCGATGTTCGCGTGCTCGACAAGATCCCGCTGCTCGGCTCCGGCAAGACCGACTATGTCGGCGCCACCGCGCTCGCCCGCGAACTCGCCGCGCCGCCGCAGCAGGTGGCGTAAGCGGGCGCGATATTGAGCCACGAGTCCTTCGCCCTCATCCCGAGGAGGCGACATCGTCGCCGTCTCGAGGGATGGGGGTGATACGTTGGGGCCTCATGGTTCTAGACGCGGCCGAAGGCCGCTCCTCACCATGAGGATTGAAGACCATCAGCCGTCGCGACTGAACCGTCCGCACCGAAGAAACGCCAGCGTCTGGTGGCCATCGCGCCGCTATGGGACGGACGGCCCCGGCTACGCGGGCTCAAAAATTGTATTCGACGCGCAGCAACGCTTGATGACGGGTGAAATGGGCAAGGTCGAGGAAGCCCGGCAGATCCGTCGCTCGGCCCGCCACCTGGATGTCCCAGGCCCCCGACACCGCCAGCGTCTTCGACAGCCGGACGAAGGTGGTCGGACCGACATAGAGCGCCTTGCCGGCGAGCGAACCGAGGCCGAGCCCTTCATACTTGCGGAGGTAGCGCGCTTCCGCACCGACAAACACGCCGGACGACACCTGCGTGGTCACGGCCCCCGCGACCGCCAGCGTCGAATCGTGCTGCCATATGCCGGTGCTGCGCAGGCGCGTCGCTTCCGGATCGTACACGACGTTGAGTGCAGCAAACACACGCTCCCTGATCACTTCACGGTCGAGTGCGACCGACAGCTCGCCGCCGAAATTGTCGACCGGCACGCCGCTGGTCTCGTCGGCCCGGCTCCAGTGCGGCTCGATACCGACCGTCAGGGCAAACGGGGCGTGCTCGCGATCCAGCAGACGATAGCGCAATTCGGCGACGACGCCGTTGAAGGCTGCGCCGTTACGGTCGTCGAGCCCGCTGACGCCGGAGATGCGCTGGTAGGCCACGGGGACGCCGACCTCGAACCGGATGTTGTCCACCGGCGAGGTTTCGAACCGCAACTGGTCGGTCAGGGCGGCGTAGGCGCCGTCACGCTTACCCCACTGCACGGCGGTCTGGTGCTCCAGCTCCTTCTCGCCGACCTCGCCGA
This sequence comes from Bradyrhizobium sp. 2TAF24, assembly GCF_052115025.1. Taxonomy (NCBI): domain Bacteria; kingdom Pseudomonadati; phylum Pseudomonadota; class Alphaproteobacteria; order Hyphomicrobiales; family Nitrobacteraceae; genus Bradyrhizobium; species Bradyrhizobium sp. 2TAF24. The sequence continues at coordinate 45,162 of NZ_JBFRFW010000024.1, forward strand.
CGTCAGCCCCCGCGGTCAAACCGAAGATGAACTGGGTATCGATCCGCTCGCGTCCGCCCGGCTTGTCGTCTCCGGCCTCTTCCGCCCGGGCAAGCGACCATGCCGGCCAGAAAAGGCCGAGCAGCAGCAATGCACGGAGGATCGTCGCTCGCATCGGAGGAGTTAAATCTCTCCGCAGGGCGGCGATCAAGCTGTGAAATGTGACAGTTGCGCTCCGTCGGCTGCGCGGATCAGGGCCGCATCAGTTGGTCAGGTGCGCCTGGGTGACCGCGCGCTGGAACAGCGCATTCATGGCATCGCTGATGCCCTGCGTCGGGCTGACCTCGAAATAGAAGCCGGGCGACGCACAGGCCTGCATGTTCTGGGCGATCTCGCTGTTGGGCGACGGCCCGAACGGCCCCTGGTTGAAGGGGTCGATCCAGTTCATGTACCAGCCATTGGTCGGCAGCTGCAGGTAGGTGGTGTAGAGCACCGCGATCTTGATGCCGCGGCTCTTGAGCGCGGTGCAGTTGTCGACGTTCAGCGGCTCCTGGCACCGCCCACCGGTGGTCGGCTGCTGGCAGGACCAGGGATAATAGGCGTCCGCGACACCGTCGGAGACGAAGAACACGAACTTCTGCGGATCCGTCGCCCCGCCCGTGCCCGATGTCGGAATTGCCCCGTTCAGGGCCGAGAACACGCCGTCGAAATCGGTGCATTGGTCGTTGTTGTAGCCCTGCCAGGGAATGGTCATCAGGTCGATGCCGTTGGCCGCGGTCTTGGCGCTGACGAGGTTCGAGGTCAGCGGCGCGATCGTGGTCAGCGAGGTCGATGAGCAGGACGCGCCCAGAGTATAGATCGCCATGCGAAACTGGTTGGGCAGCGTCGCGGTGGCGGTCGCGGTATCCATCAGGTTCTGCGTCGCCTGCCGTACCACGTCGATCCGCATGGTGACGCCGGCCGTCTTGGCGATGTTGTAGTAGGTGTTGTTGTCGAGCTTGCTGTGGTTGCTGCTCTTGTAGATGTTGTGGCAGGCGAACGCACACTGGTCCGGCGTGGCGCTGACCATCATGTCGATATCTTTCTGCGTCGCAGCGACCCCCATCGACGGCGAGTTGTCGAGCAGCAGGTAGAAGTCGATATAGGGCGGCAACCCGACCTGGGCCGTCGCGGAGCCGTTCACGGTCATGGAGCTGACCCCCATGATCTGCATGAAGTTGGTCTGCATCACCCCTGACGCGGTGCCGGTCACGATGCGCCCGCTGGCATTGTCCTTGATGTCGAAGTTCGAGCTGTCCACGGTCACGCCATAGGTGGCGAGCTGGGCGTTTAACATGTTCGTCGCGTGGACCTTGACGATATCCGCGGGCAGGCTGGCCTCGGTCTTGCTGGTGGCCATCAGCACGGCGGCGTCGAGCGCGGTGGTGATCTTGGCGCGACGCTGGTTGTACAGCGAGTAGTCGATGGCGGCGCCGACGCACCCCAGCACAGGAATGATGGCAATGCCGAACAGCACGGCGACGTTTCCGCGCCGATCCTCGCAAAACCTGCGAAAGCTGCTGAAGATCGACATCCGTTGACCCCTGAACGCAATGAACAGGGCGGGAAACGTAGGCAACCATGCGTTAATAAACGGTAGGATGATCGTCGGGTTTTCAGGGGTTTCCCTGAGATTCGGGGCGATGGCGGTAAGTTTGCCCCGCCGGGCATGACGTTGTGCCCGCCCTGCGGCATAGCGCCGGGACAAACGCTGCACCGCGGTTGATCTGGATCAACAATCCAGGTCAACGGCACGCGGCGAACGCTTAAAGCGCCTCCGACATGCTTCTTCCGACGCGGATCAACCGGGACGGGCAGCGGATGAGAGTTGCACGACATGCCACAGACAGGCGGTATCTATTTGCAGGCGCCGCCGCGCTCGGCGCGACGATCGGCCTGTTCGCCTGTATCCCGCAGGTGACGACGCCGATGCTGGCCTGGCCGGCCGGGCTCGGCGCGATCGCCGCCGTTGTCGCAGGCCGCCGCGCCGGCCGGGGGTCAGGCGCAGCATGGCGGGTGCTGAACCGCCGCGACCGGCGCCTGATCGACCTCGCGCTTGAAAGCATTCCGAACGGGCTGTGCGTGCTCGACCGCCGCCGCCGGCTGGTCGTCGCCAACACCAGCTATGGCCGGACCTATGGTCTCACGGACCGGCATCTCGCCCCGGGCCAGCCGCTCGCCGACCTCATCGACGCCCACCTCACGACCGCCGGCTGCGCGCCGATCGATGCCACGCGCTTTCGCGCCTTCCGCCTCGCGGACGCCGATTCAGCCGGCGCCCGACGCGCGGTGATCACGCTCGCCAATGGCAGCATGATCGAGATCAGCCGGCACCCGATGGCCGACGGCGGCCTGATCGAGGTCCACAAGGACGTCACCGACACCCATCTCGCGGAGGCGCGCGCGGAAGCGGCGCGGCAGGAGCTGATCGAGCGGCAATATGCCATCGACCAGGCGGTCATCGTCGCGCTGACCGACGTGCAGGGGCGGATCATCTACGCCAACGACAATTTCTGCCGGATCAGTGGCTACAGCCGCGACGAGCTGCTCGGACAGAACCATCGCCTGCTGAAGTCCGGCATGCATCCGCCGACGCTGTTCCGCGAGATGTACCGGCAGATCGCCCGCGGCAGGGTGTGGCGCGGCGAGCTGTGCAACCGCGCCAAGGACGGCTCGCACTACTGGGTCGACACCGTGATCACGCCGCAGCTCGGCCCGGACGGCAAGCCGGTGGCCTACATGGCGATCCGCGTCGATGTCACCGCGCGCAAGCGCGTCGAGGCCCAGCTTGCCCATGCCGCGCGGCATGACGCGCTGACCGGCATCGCCAACCGCGCCGCCCTGCTGGAGCAGCTGGAAGCCGCGCTGCTCGACGTGCGCCGGCACAAAGGCACACAGGCGATCCTGCTGCTCGATCTCGACGGCTTCAAGCATGTCAACGACACGCTCGGCCATGCCGCCGGGGATGCGCTGCTGCGGCAGCTCGCCAGACGGATCGCGGCCATGCTCGGCAACGATGCATTCGTGGCGCGGCTCGGCGGCGACGAGTTCGCCATCCTGCAGGCGAGCGGGGCCGATCCGCACCAGGATGCCACCCGCCTTGCCAAACGATTGCTGGAGGTGGTGGCACGCCCCTTCATGCTGGAGGCCCAGGAGCTGACCATCGGCACCAGCATCGGCATCGCCTTTGCTCCGGCCAACGGCTGCAGCGCCGGTGAACTGCTGAAGAAGGCCGACCTCGCGCTCTACCGCGTCAAATCCGAGGGGCGCAACAATTACAGCTTCTTCGACGACACCCTCGGCGAGAAGGCGCGGACCCGGCTGAAGCTGACCGCGGACATGGCCGGGGCGCTGCGCCGCAACGAGTTCGAGCTGCACTACCAGCCGCTGCTCGATGTCCGCACCCGCCGCCTGTGCGGGCTGGAAGCGCTGGTGCGCTGGCGCCATCCGGAGGCGGGCCTGCTTGGCCCGGCCGACTTCATCGGCCTCGCCGAGGAGACCGGCTTCATGGCGCCGCTGGGGCGCTGGATCCTGCGGCAGGCCTGCATCGATGCCACCACCTGGCCGGACGACCTGCGCGTCGCGGTCAACCTGTCCGCCGCGCAGTTTCGCACCGGCAACCTGTTCGAGGCCATCACCGCCACGCTCGCCGAAACCGGACTGGCGGCGCGCCGGCTCGAGCTCGAGCTGACCGAGACGCTGCTGCTGGACAATCAGGAGCGCAATGTCGCGGCCCTGCGCCACATCAAGGCGATGGGCGTCAGCATCGCGCTCGACGACTTCGGCACAGGCTACGCCTCGCTGAGCTACCTGCTGATGTTCCCGTTCGACCGGATCAAGATCGACCGCAGCTTCACGCAGGACCTCGCCACCCGCACCGACTGCACCGCCATCGTCGCCTCGATCCTGGCGCTGGCGCGATCCCTCGGCATCGCCGTCACCGCCGAAGGCGTGGAGACGCGGGCGCAGTTCGAGCTGCTGCACGGCGCCGGCGTCGACGAGATGCAGGGCTTCCTGCTCGGCCGGCCGCGTCCACTGGCCGAGATCGAGCTCGACGCGCCGGCGCGGATCGCGGAGCCCATCCTCGCGGCGTAGCGCCACCGCGCCGTCGCGACGGCGGCCCGCTCAACCGATCGCGCCGATCCGCTCCAGCTCGGCGTGATCGAGGACATTGAGGACATTCTCCGACAGAACGCAGATGCGGCGATCGCGGAACATGCTGAGCACCCGGCTGACATGCACCGGCGTCAGGCCGACCGCGTCGGCGATCTGCTGCTGGCGCAGCGGCAGCGGATAGCGATGGTCGCGCACCACGCTGCGCGCGCTGATGCGGTGCATGAGATGAAGAAAGAGATAGGCGATGCGCTCGTCCGCCGAGCGCTGACCGAGCACGCCGGCCAGCTCGCCGGCGGCACGGCTCTCCTCGACGCAGCAGCGCCCGATGGCGCTCTGGATGCCGGGGCTGACCTTGCAGCGTGTCAAGATCTCCGAGCGCACGAAGCCGCTCAGCTGGATGGCGGTCACAGCCTTGGCGGAAAACTGAAACTGCTTGTCGAAGATGGTGACGACCGACAGCAGGTCGCCCGGCAGCAGGAAATTCAGGATCTGACGACGGCCGTCTGGCAGCTGCAGGAAGCGAAACGCCCAGCCGGTGCACAGCACGAAGACATCGCTGGAGCTCTGGTTGCGCGTCGCGATCTGCTCCCCGGCGCGGGCCGTGAGAAAGCGCTGCCAGTTGGGCGGCTCGTCAGCTGCGGACTGGTGTGACGGCTCCAGCAAAGCGCCGCAAAATCCCAACTCCCGGTTCGGGCAGGTGACACAAAGCGACGCGGATCTCATGCGAACGACGGGGACAATTGAATCACGACAGCTCTTGCGCGGGAGCGACAGCTCAACCTGCCGCAGGCATCATCCATCCGGGGATGCACAAAAGTGTTCAACATTTGACAGATCGTTGCAACAGCAATCTGTTCGGCTGAGACGGAATCGCCGGTGCGCAACCAGGATGACCACCGTTCGCGCACCGCGATCGCGCCTTGCGCGCGCAATCCGGACATCGCGCCGCGCACCGCTTAACCTGGATCAACAATCCAGATCAAACTGCACGTCGGGGATGTTAACCCTGCGGCCGTAGGTTGCAGTCATTGCTGATGCCGGCGTCATTGTTTTGCTTGTTCTTCGCCCGGCCGGACCCGCGCTCATCGCTCGACACATCCTATTGCTGGACGAGACGCCATGGCAGCCACGCCCGAAGCTGAAGTCGACCATCTCGATCCGGAGACACGCCTGCGCTTCATGCGCGTCGATCCGGATACCGGCCATTGCCTGCGCCTGTTCTGGGCGGTGGTCGAGCCGAAGCTGCCGGACATCCTCGATCAGTTCTACCGGCATGTCGCCGCGGAGCCGCGCCTCGCCGGCCTGATCGGCGCGGACATCCCGCGGTTGAAGACCGCCCAGGGCAATCACTGGCGCCGGCTGTTCAACGGACGGTTCGACGCGCGCTACATGCAGGGTGCGCGCAGCATCGGCGTGATGCACAGCCGGATCGGACTGGAGCCGCGCTGGTACATCGGCGGCTACAATTATGTGTTGGCGCGACTGACGACGCTCGCGGTCGAGCGCTATCGCTGGACGCCGCGGCGCCTGGCATCCGTCCTGTGCGCGACCCAGAGCGCGGTGATGCTGGACATGGATATCGCGATCTCGGTCTATCAGGACACGACGATGGCCGAACGCGCGGTTCGGCAGACCCGGATCGAGGCCGCGATCGGGCAGTTCGACGGCGAGGCACGCCTGCTGCTCGGCGGCCTCGGCGATGCGGCGAGCGGCCTGCAGCACACCGCCGACACGCTCGCATCCGGCGCCGAACGCGCCCTGCAGCAGTCCCACACCGTCGCGGCCGCATCCGAGGAAACGTCGTCGAGCGTGCAGACCATCGCCTCGGCGATGGAGGAGCTGACCTCGTCGGTCGGCGAGATCGGCCGCCTGGTCGCCGAATCCAGCCGCATGACGCGCACCGCCGTGGAGCAGGCCGAGAGCTCGGGCACGATGATGCAGAGCCTCGCCTCGGCCGCGCAGCGGATCGGCGACGTCGTCAACCTGATCACGTCGATCGCCGCCCAGACCAACCTGCTGGCGCTGAACGCCACCATCGAGGCGGCGCGCGCCGGTGAATCCGGCAAAGGCTTCGCCGTGGTCGCCCAGGAGGTCAAGGCATTGGCGGCGCAGACCGCGAAGGCCACCGACGACATCAGCCAGCAGGTGCAGTCGATTCAGGAGGCGACGGCGCGCTCGGTCGGCGCGATTGGAAAATTCGGCACCACCATCGGCGCCATGGACGAGATCGCCACCGCTGTGGCCGCAGCCGTCGAGCAGCAGGGCATGGCGACATCGGAGATCGCCCGCAACCTGCAGGACGCGGCCAAGGGGACACAGGACGTGTCCAGCAACATCGCCGGCGTCAGCCAGATGGCCGGCGAAACCGATCGCACCACCGCCCAGCTGCGCGACGCGGCACAGACGATTTCCCGGCAGTCGACGGATCTGCACCACCAGGTAGAAGCGTTCTTCGCCGCGATCCGCGCGGCGTGAGCCCCGCGGGCGTCGTCCCGGTCAGTCGGTCTCGATCGGCAGCTCCGGGTCGGTGGCCCATTCGCCCATCGAGGCGTCGTACAGCGTCAGGTCGTCGTAGCCTAGGCGATGCAGCACGAAGAGATCGAGGGTGGCGGAAATCCCGCCGCCGCAATAGGCGATCACCCGCTTGCCGCGGTCGACGCCCCGAGCGGCGAAGATGTCGCGCGCGGCGGCGAGCGTGATCAGCGTCTTGCGCTCCGGATCGACGAGGCTCGCCGCCGGCACGTTGACACTGCCGGGAATGCGGCCGGGCCGGCCGTAGCGGCTCGGCGTGCGGCCGCTGAAGAACTGCGGCCCCAGCGCATTGATGAGCGTGACATCGGCACGCCCGAGCGCCGCCAGCACCTGCCCGCGATCGACGAACAGGCCGTCGCGCGGCGCCGCCACGAATGTCGCCGGCGGATAGCCGCGCGCATGGCCGCTTTCCGTCGGCCGGCCGTCCGCGGTCCAGCGTTCGAACCCGCCATCCAGCACCGCCACCTCGTCGAAGCCGAGCGCGCGCAGCATCCACCACACCCGCGTCGCCCACATCATGCTGCCAATGCTGTAGAGTACGACCCGCGTGCCCGGGCCGACGCCGTGGCGACCGAACGCCGCTGCGAGCTGCGCCGTGGACGGCATCATGAAATGCAGCGCCGAATCGCGATCGGAAAACTCGCCCTGCAGGTCGAGAAAATCCGCGCCGGGGATGTGCGCCGCCTCGAAGCTGGCGCGGCCCGGCACGGTGACATAGGGCCCGGGATGCCCGTCCGGGGCCGGTTCGAGATAGGTGGTGCAGTCGAACACCCGCAGCTCCACCGCGCCGAGCGCCTCGGCGAGCTCCGCCGTGGTGATCACACCTCCCCGGTCGGTCATGTCCGGCGTCTCCTGTTCACCGCCCGCATCACGCCCGCTCGATCAGCCGAGCACCAGCTGGGTCTGCGTCACCAGCGCAACCAGCTTGCCGTCCGCGGTCGTGATCCGCGTCTGCCAGACCATGGTGCGCCGGCCGCGATGCACCGGCGTGCTCTCGCCCACCAGCCGCGTGCCCAGCGGCGCGCCGCCGATGAAATTGGTCTTGCTTTCGATCGTGGTGGTGCCCGCGCCTTCCTTGAGGTTGGCGATGGTGCCGATGGCGCCGAGGGTGTCGGCGAACGCCATCAGCGCGCCGCCATGAACCACGTCGGGGCGGGTGCAGAGGTCGGGCCGCACGTCCATATGCGCGACGATCCTGTCCGGCTCGGCGCTGACCAGATCGATGCCAAGCAGCGCCGCGAACGGCAGCGGTTGCGCCTTCAGTTGCTCCAGCAGGCTCACTGCATGTCTCCCCGATTGTCGTGACCGGCGTGTTTTTCGCTGCCCTCCGCGCAGCGCCCGGCGTCCGCGCATGGAGGCCGGCACAGTAACGCCAGACCGCGCGATTTGGGAAGGTCAGCGTTTTGCGTAACCGGCAGACCGGCCCGCGGTCAGTTGGTCAGGTGCGCGGTCTTTTGCAGCGCCAGCGCGAACATCTGCTGCATGGCGGTGTTGATGTCGCTGGCGTTGTCGGCCTGGAAGAAGAAGTTCGGCGACGCGCAGGCCTGCAGCGCCGGCATGATATTGCTGGCGAATGGCTGCACCATGTTGGTGTAGCGGCTGTCGCTGAGTGGATTGTAGTTGGTGTAGAGCACCGCGACCGTGACGCCCTTGTTCTTCAGGCTGGTGCAGGCGGCGGAGTTGAGATAGCCGCTGTAGGGGGTGCCATACCAGCTGCCATAGGGATTGCTCAGCGTATCGTAGTTGCCCGGCGTGAAATTGAAGGCCTGGTCCTCGACGCCGTCGGTCACCAGGAACACGAACTCGAACGGCGACGACTTGGTGCCATTGCCGGAGTTGGTGGTCACGACCTTGCGGCTGAGCCAGTCGATGGCGTCGCCGATCTGGGTACCGAGATCGGTGGTCGGCAGTTGGATCGCCGCATTCGCCGCCTGCACGGTGGCGAGGTTGGTGGTCAGCGGACTGACTGTGGTGACCGTATTGTCGAAGGTATAGAGGCCGATGCCGAACTGGTTCGGGATGGTCTGCTGATTCATCGCGGTGGAGATCAGCTGGGCGGTCGCGTTGCGCAGCGCGTCGATGCGCAGCTGGGTACCGGGCACGCTCGGCAGCGTGTAGCCGGGATAAGTGCCGTTGTAGGCGTTGGGCGAATGGCAGGCGAAGGCGCAGCCATTGTTGGCGTTCTGCATGGCGGTGATGTCCGACGGCATCGCCCCGATTCCCATCGACGGCGAGTCGTCGAGCAGCAGATAGAAGTTGGCATAGGCCGGCAGCGACGAGTTCGCGGTGGAGGTGCCGCCGACGGTGGTGAACGCAGAGCCGATCAGCCCGGGCACGAGGCTCGGGATCTTGGCCACGTAGCTCACGGTGGCGGTGAGCGATGCCGCCGCGCCGGTAGAGGCGGCGTTGTTCACCACGCTGACATTCAGCGTGGTGATGGTGACGCCGCTGACCTGGGCCGCCTGGGTATTGAACATGGCCTGGGCCTGGCTCTGGCCCGTGGTGCCGGAGTTGACATAGGTGAGCATCGCGACATTGGAGACGGCCTGCAGCGCCGCCGCGTCGGCGATGGCATTGAGCTTGGCGCGGGTGGCGATGATCATGGCGTACTGCAGCACGCCGAGCGTGGCGAGCGCCATCGGGATCAGCGCGATCGCAAAGGTCAGCGCGACGCCACCGCGGGTGTCGGCGGTCCAGCGCGACGCGCGACCCGACAATTTGTATGGCCATGACAACATGAACGGCCTGCCTTGCCCAAAATGAACTGACTTAAAAACCGCAATCCGACCGACAGCGGGCGGTAGTATGGGGAGGGTCAGCTAATAGAAGCTTACCGGATACGGCTGCATTCGCTCGGGAACCGGCAACGCCACCCACGAAGTTCGCCGCCGCGACGAGCGATATTGCTGAATGTGTCTGGAGATGACCGCCCGCGACAACGCACGGCGGTTACGGCGAGATACGCGAGATCGACGCGCTCTTGCGTGGCGCGACATAGAGGCTGTCGGACAGCGTCAGCGGCGTGCGGATGAAGAAGCCGGTGACCGGGGTGAAGGTGTAGCCGACCTGGCTGTAGATCAGCCACGAGTTGGGAACCGCGAGCGCGGCGGGCAGGCTGAACGACGCCCCCGGCGTCAGCGTGGTGCTCCAGCTCACGGTCGCCTTGCCGTTGGCGTCGATGGCGATCTGGGACACGCTCACCGTGGCCGGCGTGCTGGCATAGGGCGCCATCACCGCCGCCGTCGCCCCCATGATCTGCTGCATGTCGGAATCGTGGATGGTGGTGTACTGATTGGTGATCTCGGCCAGGGTCGCGGTGGCGTAGCGCGTCTTGGTGTAAATCGCCATCGCCGTTCCGGCGTCGTAGAACCCCAGCAGCGCCAGCAGCAGCAGCGGAACGATCATGGCGAACTCGACGCCGGCAACGCCGCGTGTCGAGCCCACAAAACGGCGAATCACGCGCACCGCTGTCATCTCAGTAGGGCTCCACGCGGAAGGCGGCCACCCCCATCATCAGGGCGGTGCCGTTGGACAGGTTCGGCAGGATCAGCTGGAACGGCCCACCGATCAGCGGCCACTGATACATCAGCCGCAGCACCACCACCTGCCCCTGCGTGCCCGGGCTGAACGCCCAGTTGTTGGTGACCTGCCCCTGGGCGTTGTAGGTCAATGTCGGGCTGCCGGTGTTGGCGCCGCTGAACGAAGTGTAGCTTTGCACGTCGACCATCAGCTGGCTGCAGTTGAACAGCGCCTGGACCGACGGACAGACCTGGTTGATGAACTGGGTCTGGGTCATGTTGCTGCTCTGCGCCTGTCCGGTCATGAGCAGGCGGCCGGACTGCATCGCCGCGGCCTGCAGCGTTTCCTGGGCGAAGAAGAAGATGCCGGTCTGCAGCACCGAGATCAGCAGCCCGATGAAGATCGGCGCGACGATCGCGAACTCGACCGCGGTCGCGCCGCGCTCGGTGCGCACGAAACGCGCGAGCCGCTGCCGGTGCGGACCGGGCGCGATACGCGCCCGCCGCCATGGCCATCCGCTAGAGCGCGCCATCTTTGCCCACGATCCTGTTCGCGGCCGGCTTCGCCGCCGCCGAGGGCGCCGCGGCCTGGCCGTTGCGGCCGAGGACCTGCGTATCGAGATCGTTCGCCTGCCGTGCCGTGTCGCCGAGCTGCAGCACCGGCTGGCACTGATCGGCGCAGCTGTAGGACATGCGCTCGGTGCCTCGCTGCACCACCGCGCCGCCGCCGCCGACCTGCGCCTCGACACGCACACGCGAATCCCGCAGCACCAAACCGGCGCCGTCGAGCACCATCATGTTGGTTTCACCGAACGCGGTGCCGGTCAGCACCGCGTGGCCGCCGTCGGGCAGCGGCAGCGCCCGCACCACCACCGGCGAGCCGAGAATGATCCGGCGCGCGCCTTTCGGCAATTCGACCAGCCGTGCTTCATTGAGCGCCACGGTCACGACCGGCCCGGTGTCGACAGCGCGCGCAGCACCGCTCGCCAGCGGCAAGGCCGCGGCGACGCCCAGTACAGCAACGCTTGTCCAACTCCACTGCGGTCCGAAACAAACCACGGCATGCCCCTGACGCGTCTGCGATCGCCCGACCATGCTACCGCCCGTTGGTAAGGGGACGGTAAAAGGCAGACGGACTGAACTAAGCAAAATCGCGCCAGATTCGACCGGATTTCGACAATTTCAATGCGCTCAGGTGTCAAGGAGGCATGATCGACGGCAATCGGCCGCGCCAGGGGGTGTCCTCCTCATCCAGGAACGCCCTCTGCATCCGTGCCGTTGCCGGCCAGCGCGCGGCTACCACGCTCCATGGCGCGACGTCGGCGGGCCGACCGTCCGTGGCGCAGCGGCCGGCGCGGCGTGTGCCCTCGCGCACAAAGGCCAGCCGATCGAGCACGCGGCACGAAGCGCGATCGGCCAGCAAGACCTGCGCCTCGACCCGCACGAGGCCGAGCGTCTCGAACGCCATGCGCAACAGCAGATGCGCCACGTGGCAGCCGATGCGCGGGTCGGCGGCGCCGGCCCACCAGGCCGGACCGAGCTGCGCATGGCGATGCCGCCAGTCGATCGCCATCAGCGATGCCCAGCCGCAGATGCCGCCGGTCGTGACATCGCACAACGCAAACGCGGCGATGTCGTCGCGGTCGTCCTGCGACACAGCGGCGAATTCAGCCTCGGCGTCGCTCGTCGCGATCCCGTCGAACGGCGGCAAGCGTTGCAGCGCGAGCCGATCCCGCAGCAGGGCCGCGGCCTCGGCGAGTGGACGCAGCGCGATGCGCATGGTGGCAGGAAGGTCGGAACGGATGGCGCGCGCGGAGATCGACATGGCCCATTGACGCATCATGCCATCATGCCGTCAAATGACTGAAATCGCGCTTTTCATGCAGAACGGGCATGCGACTGAATCCCCGCCATCTCGACCTGTTCCGCGACGTCGTGCGCCACAACGGCATCAGCCGCGCCGCAGAGGCGCTCGGCATCGGCCAGCCATTCGTCACGCGCGCCATCGCGCGGCTGGAAAGGGATGTCGGCTTTGCACTGTTCGCGCGCGGGCGCGGCGGCGTCAGCCTGACGCCGGAAGGCGAGATCTTCCTGCGCGAGGTCGAGCGCAGCCAGATCGGCCTCGACCAGCTCAGCCGCGCCGCCCGCGACATCCGCGAGCGCGGGCGCGGGCTGATCCGCATCGGCTGCCTGCCGTCGCTGACCTACTCGTTCCTGCCGCGGGTGCTGAAGGCGTTCGCGGCGCTCCGTCCCGATGTCACGATCTCGGTCGCGGTGCGCAGCCCGGAGACGATCTGGAGCTGGGTGGCCTCGCACCAGTGCGACCTCGGCCTCGCGCGCCCGAAGGCCGGCTTCAGCGGCGTCGTTGCGGAACCGTTTCTGTCATTGCAGGCGGTGTGTGCGGTGCCGCGCCGGCATCGCCTGGCGGCGAAGCGGTCGGTGACGCTGGCTGATCTCGCTGGCGAGGCCATGATCGCGGCGCCGCCCGGTGCGCCGCATCAGCCGCGCCTCGAGCGCCTGCTCGCAGACGCCGGGGTGCAGCCGCGCGTGGTGGCGGAAACGCAAAACAGCGTGCAGCGCTGCGCGCTGGTGGCTCAGGGGCTCGGCGTCTCGATCGTCGATCCGGTCGCGGCGCGGGAGTTCGCCAATCCACGCATCGCGCTGAAGCGCTTTACTCCGGCCATCGTCATCGAGACCATGTTGCTGTTTCCAGCCGGCCGGCCGCGCAACCTGCTCACCGAACAGCTCGCCACGCTGCTGCGTGCGGAAGCAGCAGTGGCCGCGCGCAACAGCCGCCCGCCGTCGTCCCCCTAGCGCAGCGCGATCAGTTCCATCAGCGCCGCGTTGGCCTCGACGAAGCCTTGCGGGCAGCCGTCGGCGGCGATCTGGAGCAGCCGCTGCGCTTCCTTGCGATCCCTGCGCAGCAGCGCCAGCTCGCCGCCATAGAAGTTCGCCTCACAGCCCTGCGCGAGCTTGGCCCGCGCATCGCCATCACCCGCCGCGGTCAGCGTCGCGGCGAGGCTTGCCTCGCCGAGATAATGGCGGATCAGCGGCGCCGGCCATACGGTCCTGTCGAGCGGTTTTGCGGTCTCGGGCAGATGGCCCGCACCGCCGTTGCGGCGCTCGGCGATCTCCAGCCACAGCGCCGCATAGGGATCGGCCGGGTTGATCTTGTTGGCCTTGCGAAAATCGGCCTCGGCGTCCGGCAGGTGGCCGCCGAGCACATAATAGGCGACGCCGCGGCTGAAATAGACCAGCGCATTGGCGGGATCGAGCCGCAGCGCGCGGCCGAAATCGTCGATGGCGACGGTGTTGTCGCCCCGCGCATAGGCGACGCAGCCGCGGTTGAAATAGGCCAGCGCGTTGTTGGGGTCGAGCTTGAGCGACTGGTTGAAGTCGTCGAGCGCACGGTCGAACTCGCCGCGGCCCTTGTAGAGCAGTCCGCGATTGTAATAGGCCGCGGCATAGCCGGCGTCGGCCCGGATCGCGGCATTGAAATCGGCGAGCGCGCCATCGAGATCGCCGCGGCTGCGATGGAGGCTGCCGCGCTCGGTCAAGGCCCAGGCGCTCTTCGGATCGCGGCGCACCGCTTCGTCGAAGTCCGCGGCGGCGCGCGGCGCATCGCCCTTGCCGAGATAGGCGTTGCCGCGGTTGAGATACGCCGCGGTCTGCGCCGGGTCGAGCCGGATCGCCTCGCTGCAGTCGGCGAGCGCGGCCTCGACGTCATGCTTGAGCCCGCGCCAGCCGCAGCGATTGCTGAGCGCCTGCGCCCGCGCCACGCCGCTCACGGCGCCATCGCCGAGCACGCGATCGCAGGCGGCGATGCTCTGGTCGGCCTTGCCGACATCGCCGGCGAGCTTGCACTGGTTGATGTCGCCGTCGCTCGCGGCGCGCCCCGGCCCCGTCAGCACGACCGCCATCGCCAGCCCGGCCAGCACTCCCACACCGCGCATGTCGTCTCCCCTCGCCCTGCCGCGTTCACCCGATGCGAGCGCCACCGTCGTCAGGACGCGCCGGCTCGCGCGCGGCATCTTGCGTCAGGGCCAGTGCGCCAGCCATCGACCGCAAGGACGATTCCATGACCGACAGCGCCCTTTGACCGCTCCGAGAGTGCCCTCGACTTGATCCGAAGCCGGCGCATCACCGCCGGCGGTTTTGTTGCAGCGCAACAGATGCCCCGGCATGGCGGCGCTGGCGCAAGCGCGCGGTTGATGGTTCAACAGGCGTGACGGGCGTTCACGCCCCCACTCCGCATGTCAGCAGCGAGCCGCAAGCCATGATGACACTCCGCCAGGTCGAGGTCGTCCGCGCCGTGATGGTGACGGGCACGATCGGCGGCGCCGCCAAGCTGCTCAACGTCTCGGCGCCCGGCATCAGCCGCCTGATCAAGTACACCGAGAAGTCCCTCGGCATCCGCTTCTTCCAGCGCCAGAACGGCCGCTACTTCCCGACCCCCGAGGCGCGCAGCATCTTCGAGCAGATCAACGGCGTCTACAAGAAGGTCGACGATCTCACCAGCACCATCTCGGCGATCGGCCGCGGCGGCCTCTCGGAGCTGCGCATCGGCTCGGTGCCGAGCATCTCGCAGGTGATGGTGCCGCGCGCCGTCGAACGCGTGCGGCGGCGTTATCCCGACCTGCACATGGACATCAACATCCTCAAGCTCGAGGAGGCGATCGACTACCTGCTGCTGGACAAGGGCGAGTGCGTGGCGATGAGCTACCGCCTGCCGCATCCCGGCCTCGAATTCCAGCCGCTGGCCTCCGGCGAGCTGTACTGCATCGTGCCGGAGAGCCATGTCCTCGCCGGCCGCGACGAAATCAGCGCCGCGGAGATGACGCGCTACCCGCTGATCGGCATCGACCCCAACGATCCCTACGGCCGCATCATGGCGGAGATGTTCGCCCGCAACAAACTGACCTACGACATCACCATCCGCGCCCGCTTCGGCACCACGGTGTGTGCGCTGGTCAAGGCCGGCCTCGGCATTGCAGTGATCGACCAGTTCACGGTGGCCCATGGCGGCGTGCCGGGCATCGCGCTGCTGCGCATCGCCGAGCCGACCAGGTTCGACACCTATGTCGCGGTGAAACGCGGCGTGCCGCTGTCGCTGCATGCCGAGAGCTTCATCGAGTATCTGCGCGCCGAGATGCGCGCGGTGGAGCCGACCCGCGACGCGCGCGGCCTGCCGCGGCCGCGGAGCAGGGCCGCCGGGCGGCGAAAATAACATGATGTTATGTTTGCTGGATAAATGGGTAATTGTGTTAGGTTTGGATTTGACTATCGTTGGCATGCCAATGCGGTGCGGCGCCTCGCAGGCGCCCCTGCCAGGCCTCACCCTGACAATGCTGGACCAAGCCTGTGCCTGATCATCCGCCCCTGACCGAGCTGCGCTTCCTGACCGGACTGATCGGCGCCCCGATCGCCCATTCCGCGTCGCCGGCGATGCACGAACGGGCGGCGCGGGCGCTCGGCGCGCACGGCCA
This sequence comes from Bradyrhizobium sp. 2TAF24, assembly GCF_052115025.1. Lineage (NCBI taxonomy): Bacteria > Pseudomonadati > Pseudomonadota > Alphaproteobacteria > Hyphomicrobiales > Nitrobacteraceae > Bradyrhizobium > Bradyrhizobium sp. 2TAF24. The sequence goes on from NZ_JBFRFW010000024.1 coordinate 60,832, forward strand.
CTACCAGCTGATCGAGGTCGCCGGCGCCGACAGCGCCGGGCTGCGCGCCCTGCTCGACGGCGTGCGCCGGCTCGGCTTTGCCGGGGTCAACATCACCTTTCCCTACAAGGAGGCCGTGGTCGGCCTGCTCGACGCACTCGCCCCGACCGCCGCGGCGATGCAGGCGGTCAACACCGTGGTCGTGCGCGACGGCCGCCTGACCGGGCACAACACCGACACCACCGGCTTCGCCCGCGCCGCGCACGACCTCGTCGAGGCGTCGCAGAGCGGCCCGGTCGCGGTCATCGGCGCCGGCGGGGTCGGCAAGGCCATCGCCTTCGCCCTCGCCGCCCTGGGCGTCCGCGATATTCGCATCCATGACAGTGACGCGGCGAAGAGTCGCGCGCTCGCTGCCGCAGTGCCGTCGGGCGCCGCAACGGCGGTCGCCGGCCTCGCCGCCGCGCTCGACGGCGTGGCCGGCCTCGTCAACGCCACCCCGGTCGGCATGCTGCCGAACCGCGGCACGCCGGTGCCGGACGCGCTGCTGCACAGCGGCCTGTGGGTCGCCGACGCGGTGTACTCGCCGCTGTGGACGCCGCTGCTGACCGCGGCGAAGGCCCGCGGCGCGCAGGTGATGACCGGACGGGAGCTTGCGATCTACCAGGCGGCCGACGCCTTCGAGCTGTTCACCGGGCTCAAGCCATCGGCCGCTGAGATGGGAAAAGCTTTTGATGCCGTGATGGCAAAAAGATATGCAGCGTCGAACGCCGCATGACGGACGGGCCGACCAAGGCCCGCCGGTGGGGACGGAAAACCTTCAGAGAGAGGAGAACCAACGTGAAACCGATGATCCTGGCCGGCGCCATGCTCGCCGCGCTGTGCACGACCGCCGGCGCACAGACCATCAAGCTCGCTGACGTCGCCGAGCTGTCCGGCGGCGGCGCCACCGTCGGCACCAACTGGAAGAACGGCATCGATCTCGCGATCGAGGAGATCAACGCCAAGGGCGGCATCCTCGGCCGCAAGATCGAGGTCACCCACGCCGACTCGCAATCCAACCCGGGCATCGCCCGCGCCCAGGTGCAGAAGGCGCTCGACGCCGAGCCCTATGTGCTGCTGGGACCGGGCTACTCCGGCTCGGTCAAGGTCACCTCGCCGCTCGCGGCGGAAGCCGGCATCGCCCAGATCATGGGCGGCGAAGCCGCCGAGCTGACCCAGGGCGGCAACAAGTATCTGTTCCGCACCTCGTTCGGCCAGCAGTCGTCGATGCCCAAGGTCGCCAAGTACATGGCCGAGGAGCTGAAGGCGAAGTCGGTCGCCGTGGTGTGGGTCAACAACGATTTCGGCAAGGGCGGCCGCGACGTCATCCTCAAGGAATTCGCCAAGCGCGGCGTCAAGGTGGTCGCGGACCTGTCGACGGAAGCCGGCCAGGCCGACTTCGCCGCCGACGTCTCCAAGGTCAAGGCGGCCTCGCCCGACGCGGTGTTCGTCTATGTCAACGAGGAAGAGAGCGCGCGCATTCTCAAGGAGCTGAAGCGCCAGGGCGTCACCGTGCCGCTGATGGGCGAGACCACGCTGGTCGGCCAGAAGGTGGTGGAGCTCGCCGGTGAAGCCGCCAATGGCGCGCGCGGCCATGTCGGCCTGACCACCGACGCGCCAGTCGACCTCGTCAAGGCCTTCCGCGACAAGTTCGTCAAGAAGTACAACTATGTGCCTGACCACAACGGCGTCAAAGGGTACCTTGCGATCTACATGATCAAGGCGACCACCGAGAAGATGGGCAAGGTCGATGCCAAGGCGTTCGCCGACACCCTGCATGGCCTGACCATCAAGGCCGCAAGCGAACCCGGCATCCTGATGGACGTGACCTTCGATCAGAACGGCGACATCGACCGCCAGGGCTTCCTGGTCGAGATCGTCAACGGCAAGCAGGTGGTGAAGGAAGTGCTGCCGAAGCTGAACTGAGGCAGACTGAACGCCTCACTGTTTCCTCATGCTGAGGAGCGGCCTTCAGGCCGCGTCTCGAAGACTGAGGAAGCACCTGGGCCTCATGGTTCGAGACGGCGCTGCGCGCCTCCTCACCATGAGGAGCAGGATAGGTCACGGAGCAGGTAGCGCCCCGGGTGAGCGCAAGCGACACCCGGGGACCACACGACGCAAGGCTCCGGATATCGCTCCGCTCATCCGAACTACGCGGAGCAGCCATCTCCTCATCCTGAGGAGCCGCGCAAGCGGCATCTCGAAGGATGAGGCCGAGACACCACCAGTCCCATGGTTCATGGCCGCGCAGCGCGCGACTCACCACAGGGGACGAAGCGCGACGACGCACCATCAAGACCCGTGAAGAAGGCTTGTTGCGAAGCTGTGCTGCGACAACACATTGCGGAGGGGAATGATGTCCAATCTGCCTGATCTCTTGATTGCAGGCCTTGCCACCGGCGCGATCTATGCGCTGATCGCGGTCGGCTTCACGCTGCTGTGGCAGACGTCGCAGACCATCAATTTCGCTCAGGGCGAGTTCGTGATGCTGCCGGCGTTCCTGATGCTGGCCGCGATGCATGCCGGCGCGCCATTCTGGCTCGCCGTCGCGCTCGGCATTGTGCTGTCGCTGATCCTGCTCGGGCTCGGCTTCAAGCTATTGCTGGTCGATCCGATGCTGCGCCACGGCGTGCTGCCGCTGGCGATCGCCACCATGGCGCTGGCGATCGGCATGAAGGAGGCCGTCAAGCAGTTCTTCAGCGCCGAGGCATCGCCCTTTCCCTCGATCATTCCCGCCGGCGACATCAACGTCCTCGGCCACGTCATGTCGCTGCAGAGCGTCGGCGTGCTGGTGCTGGCGATCGTCGTGGTGTTCGGGCTGACCGCCCTGCTCAACCGCACCTCGATCGGCCACCAGATGCAGGCGACCGCGCAGAACCCGACGGTGGCGCGCATCATCGGCGTGCCGGTCGAGCGGATGATCCTGCTGACCTTTCTGATCAATGCCTTCCTGGTCGCGATCGCCTCGCTGCTGATCACCCCGATCTATCTCGCCAAGTTCTCGAGCGGCGAGGTGCTGGGCCAGGCGGCGTTCATCGCCGCCATTGTCGGCGGCTTCAACCAGGTGCGCGGCGCCATCGCCGGCGGCCTGCTTATCGGCGTCGTCGACAATCTCGCGGCCGCCTACATCTCGACCCAGTACCGCGCCGCCGTGCCGATGATCCTGCTGATCGTCATCATCCTGTTCCGTCCGCAGGGCCTCATGGGCCGCGCCGAGGAGCGCACCGTATGACCCGGCCGAACAAACTGCTGTCGCTCGCGCTCGGCGCCGTTGTCGTCGCCGCGCTGATCGTGGTGCCGATGCACTTCAACCGCTATGGCCTGTTCATCCTGAGCCAGTGGGCGGTGATGACCGTCGCCGCCATGGGGCTGAACCTGACGCTCGGCTACGCCGGGCAGGTGTCGCTGGCGCAGGGCGCCTTTGTCGGCATCGGTGCCTACGCCTCCGCGATCCTGACCACCCAGGGCGTGCCGCTGATCGGCGCGCTCGGCGTCGCCATCGTGCTGTGCTTCGTGGTCGGCTGGCTGCTCGGCTATCCGGCGCTGCGGGTGCAGCACCATTACCTCGCTTTCGTCACCCTCGCCTTCTCGACGCTGGCCTTCCTCTTCTTCCGCAACGAGGACTGGCTGACCAAGGGCATCTACGGCATCAGCAACATTCCGCGGCCGCACATCTTCGGTTACGCCACCACCAGGCCGCTGCCGTTCTACTATGTCTGTCTCGGCATGCTGGCGATCGTGACGTTCTGCGTGTGGTGGCTGATCCGCTCGCCCTGGGGCCGCGCCTTCATCGCGCTGCGCGAGAACCCGGTGCGGGCGCTGTCGCTGGGCATCGACACCCGCCGCTATACGCTGATGGCGTTCGCGATCGGCTCGGCGCTCGGCGGCGTCGCCGGGGCGCTGTACGCGCCACTGACGCAGTATGTCGATCCCGTGCCGTTCAACCTGTCGCTGTCGCTCGAGCTGCTGATGATGGTGATCGTCGGCGGCTCCGGATTCTTCTTCGGCCCGTTCCTCGGCGCCATGATCGCGGTGCTGCTGCCGGAGTGGCTGCGCTTCACCGAAGGCTACTACCTGATGCTGTACGCCGCCGCGGTGATCCTGCTGCTGATCTACTCGCCGACCGGCATCCTCGGCATCCTCGACCGCTATCTCACCGAACGCCGGACCAGGGCCGCCTCCGCACAGCGGGCGGCCAGCAAGGCCAAGCTGGAGACAGTGCCATGACCACCCCGGTGCTGCAGATCAGCAACATCAAGAAGCATTTTGGCGGCATCGCCGCCGTCGACGGCGTCTCCTTCGAGGTCAACGAGGGCGAGATCCTCGGCCTGATCGGCCCGAACGGCTGCGGCAAGTCCACACTGTTCAACTGCATCCTCGGCCAGCTGCTGCCGAGCGACGGTGAAGTGAAAATTGACGGTCGCGTCACCACCGGGATGCGCCCGTCCGACCTCAACCGGCTCGGCGTCAGCCGCACCTTCCAGCTGCTGCAGGTGTTCCCCAAACTCTCCGTCCGCGAGAACCTGATCCTCGCGGGCCAGGAGCACCAGGGCAGCATGGTGTCGCGGCTGTTCGGCCCGTCGGATGCCGGACTCGGCGCCGCCGCCGACCAGATGATCTCGTTCTTCAAGCTCGATCACCTTGCCACCGAGCCGGCCGGCGGACTGTCCTACGGCCAGCAGAAACTGCTCGACGCCGCCATGGCGTTCATGGGCGGGCCACGCCTCGTGCTGCTCGACGAGCCGGCCGGCGGCGTCAACCTGTCGATGCTCGCCGACCTCAAGGACCGCCTGAGCGCCATCAACCGCGAGAAGCGCGCCACCTTCGTCGTCATCGAGCACAACATGGAGTTCGTGATGTCGCTGTGCTCGCGCGTGGTGGTGATGGCCGAGGGCAAGGTGCTGGCGCAGGGCAAGCCCGAGGACGTCCGCTCCAATCCCGCCGTGATCGAAGCCTACCTGGGACACTGAGATGGCGATGATCCCCATGTTTCAGGCCTTCGTTCCGCGGCGCGCGGTCGCGCCGGGACGTCGGGCCATCATTCGTTCACATGCGCGTGCTGCTATCGGACTCATCAGGAGCATTCCATGAGTGACGCCATCCTCGAAGTGCAGGGCCTGGTCGGCGGCTACGGCAAGATGACCATCCTCAACGGCACCACCTTCAGCGTGCCGGCCGGTGCGATCACCACCGTGATCGGCCCGAACGGCGCCGGCAAGTCCACCGTGTTCAAGGCGATCTTCGGCCTGCTCAAGCTGCGCGAGGGCAAGATCGTGTTCAAGGGGCGGGACGTCACCGGCCGCAGCCAGCGCGACCTGCTCGCCGCCGGCATCTGCTACGTGCCGCAGGGGCGCAACATCTTCCCAGAGCTGTCGGTGCGCCATAACATCGAGCTCGGTGCGGTCGCCGCCGGCCGCGGCATCACCGACCTGCCGCGCCGCATCGAAGCTGCGCTCGACCGCTTTCCGGCGCTGCGCAAGAAAGCGACCCAGCAGGCCTCGACGCTCTCGGGCGGCGAGCAGAAGCAGCTGGAGATCGTGCGCGGGCTGCTGCTCGATCCGCAACTGGTGCTGATCGACGAGCCGTCGATCGGCCTGTCGCCCCTGATGGTGCAGGAGACTTTCGCCATTCTCAAAGAATTGCGCGACCGCGGCGTCTCGATCCTGATGATCGAGCAGAACGCGCGCTCGGCGCTGGAAATCTCCGACCTCGGCATCGTGCTCGAGCTCGGCCAGACCCGCCTCGTCGACAAGGCGGACAAGGTGTTGAACGACCCGCGGATCGGACAATTGTTCCTCGGCGGGGCGATGAGTGGAGCTGCGGCATGACTGGAGTGAAACGTCTTGGTCTTATCGGCGCCGGCCTGATCGGCCGCAAGCATGCCGAACTGATGCGGGCCAACCCGGACTGCCAGATCGCGGGCATCGCCGATCCGGCGCCGCAGGCGCGCGACCTCGCGACAACCCTCAACGTGCCCTGGTACGACGATTATCGCGTGCTGCTGGAGCGCGAACGCCCCGACGGCATGATCGTCGCATCCCCCAACACGCTGCATGTGCCGATGGCGCTGGACTGCCTGGAGCGCGGCGTGCCGGCCCTGGTCGAGAAGCCGATCGCCGAAACGGTCGCCGCCGCGCGCAAGATCGCCGAGGCGGTCGAACGCACCGGGGTCCCGGTACTGGTCGGCCATCACCGCCGCCACAACCCGATGATCAAGGCGGTGCGCGCCGCGGTCGCCGAGGGCCGGCTCGGCCGGCTCACCGCGGTGATCGGCCTGTGGCTGCTGAAGAAGCCGGACGACTATTTCAACGTCACCTGGCGCAAGGAGGACGGCGGCGGCCCGATCCTGATCAACCTGATCCACGACATCGACAACCTGCGTTTCATCTGCGGCGACATCATCGAGGTGCAGGCGCAGACCTCGAGCGCCGTGCGCGGCTTTGCGGTGGAGGATACCGCGGCGCTGCTGTTCCGCTTCGCGGGCGGCGCACTCGGCACCATCACGTTGTCGGACGTGACGCCGTCGCCCTGGAGCTGGGAGCTGGCGTCGGGCGAGAATCCGGCCTATCCGCCCAACCCCGACCAGCCCTGCTATATTCTCGCCGGCACCGAAGCCTCACTTACCGTGCCGACGCTCGACACCTGGGACTATGCGGGCAAGCCCGGCTGGTACGAGCCGCTGCAGCGCACGACGCTGCCCGCCGCCGTCGCCGACCCGCTGGTCGAGCAGTTGCGCCATTTCCTCGCGGTGATCGACCGCACCGAAACGCCGTTGGTGTCGGCCGCCGATGCGCTGGCCACCCTCGCCGTGGTCGAGGCCGTCAAGGACGCAGCCCGCACCGGCGCCCGCGTCACGCCGCAAAAATAAGGCAGAAGGAGCCGACCCCATGAGCCAGCGTTCGATCGCAACCGTGTCGCTGAGCGGCGCGCTGGACGAGAAGCTGCGGGCGATCGCCGCCGCCGGCTTCGACGCCGTGGAGATTTTCGAGAACGATTTCCTGTCGTTCAACGGCGGTCCGCGCGACGTCGGCGCGATGTGCCGCGACCTCGGCCTGGCGATTTGCGCGTTCCAGCCGCTGCGCGATTTCGAAGGCATGCCGGAGCCACAGCGGTCCCGCAACTTCAGCCGCATCGCGCGCAAGTTCGACCTGATGCAGGAGCTCGGCACGGATCTGCTGCTGATCTGCAGCAACGTCTCGCCGGCGTCGCTCGGCGGCATCGACCGTGCCGCCGCCGACTTCCATGAGCTCGGCGAGCGCGCCGCGACGCGCGGCCTGCGCGTCGGCTTCGAGGCGCTGGCCTGGGGCCGCCACATCAACGACTATCGCGACGCCTGGGAGGTGGTGCGCCGCGCCGACCACCGCGCCATCGGCCTCGTGCTCGACAGCTTCCATGCGCTGGCGCCAGCATTGCCTGTCGGTCCCATCGCCTCGATCCCCGGCGACCGCATTTTCCTGGTGCAGCTCGCGGATGCGCCGCAACTCGATCTCGACGTGCTGTCGTGGAGCCGGCATTTCCGCTGCTTCCCCGGCCAGGGCAACCTGCCGGTGGCCGACTTCATGACCGCCGTGGCCGCGACCGGCTACAAGGGCCCGCTGTCGCTGGAGATCTTCAACGACCAGTTCCGCGCCGGTTCGGCTGCGCGCGTCGCGGTCGACGGCCTGCGCTCGCTGATCCTGCTCGACGAGCAAGTGGCCCACGCCGCGACGCCGCCGGCGCCGGCCGCGATGCCGCCCCGCGAGGCGAGCCGCGGCGTCGGCTTCATCGAGTTCGCGGTCAACGAGGACAAGGCCGAAGACCTCGCCGTGCTGCTCGGCCAGCTCGGCTTCCGCCAGACCGGCCAGCACCGCAGCAAGGCGGTGCAGCGCTGGACGCAAGGCGCGATCGACCTCGTGGTCAACTGCGAGGCCCATGGCTTCGCTCATTCGCACTACGTCACCCATGGCGCCGGCGTCTGCGCCATCGCGCTCGAGGTCGACCACGTCGACGCCACCATGGCGCGCGCCGAAGCGCTGCATGCCAAGACCTTCTACCAGCCGGTCGGACCGGGCGAACTGGAAATCCCGGCCGTCCACGGCGTCGGCGGCAGCCTGATGTATTTCCTCAAGCCCGACGCCCAGAACTGGGGCCGCGATTTTTCCCCGACAGGACCGGAAACCTCGAACGCCGACCGTCTCGGTGCGGTCGACCACATCTCGCAGTCGATGCCCTATGAGGACATGCTGTCGTGGCTGTTGTTCTACACCGGCATGCTGGACCTCACGCGCGGACCGCAGGTCGACGTCGCCGATCCGGCGGGCCTGGTACAGAGCCAGACCATCAGCAACGCCGACGGCAGCCTGCGGCTGATCATCAACGGCACCGCCGCCAACCGCACGCTGTCGGCGCGCTTCCTGTCGGAGTTCTTCGGCTCGGGCGTGCAGCACATCGCGTTTGCCTGCGACGACATCTTCGCCACCGTCGCCGAGATGCGGGCGCGCGGCGCCGGTTTCCTGAAAATCCCCGACAACTACTACGACGACATCGAGAGCAAGTATGACCTCGATGCCGCCACCATGGCGAAGCTGCGCGAGAACCAGATCCTGTACGACCGCGAGGGCGACGGCGAGTTCTTCCAGATCTACACCCACGCTTTCGACGACCGCTTCTTCTTCGAGATCGTGCAGCGACGCGACTATCACGGCTTCGGCGCCGCCAACGCCGCCATCCGCCTCGCCGCCCAGGCCCGCGAGGCGCCGCCGATCGGCATGCCGAGGATCTGAGCATTGCTCCTCGTCCCGAGGAGCGGCTGCGTAGCGAGATCGCTACAGCAGCATGACGCCGGCTGCGGCCGCATCTCGAAGGATGGCGCGCCTCCTCACCATGAGGGGTGAGACTAGGTGCGCGTCGGCAACAGCCGCTTCGCCGGTTGCAGCCATGATGCCAGCCACCGCCGCCCCGGCATCTCGACGAACGTATAGCTCAGCCACGCCAGCAGCCAGATCACGGCGAGCGCCCCCGTGACACAGGCCGCGTAAGCGAGCGGCGTCGAGCCAAGCGCCCGCGCCGCCTCGACAGCAAAGCTCAGCAGCAGTTGATGCAACAGGTAGATGGAATAGGAAATCAGCCCGATGTGGTAGACGAGGCGATTGCCGTACAGCGCCTGCGCGAGGCGGCCATCGCGCGACAGCAGCGCCACGAACGGAATGAACAGCAGGTAGATCGGCAGGTCGTGATGGACGAGGATGCCGACGCCGACGATCGTCAGCGTCAGCACCGCGACCAGTCCATCCTGCATGGCCATCGACAAACCATCGAGGTAATGGGCGATACGGAAGATGCCGAGGCCGATGGCGAAGCCGGCCACCGCGCGCAGCAGCGGCAGCATGGAATCGCCATTGGTGACATCGAGCGGCCCGGCCGAGCCGAGCCCGCTCATGGCGATGCCGACGACGGCGGCGAGCGCGAGGGCACACCCCACGACGCTCAGCAGCGGTCCGCGGCGGATGATGACGACCAGCAACAACGGCAACAGCAGGTAGGAGCCGAGCTCGGCGCTCGCGGCCCAGGACACGCCAACGATCGGCTGCACATGCAGGCCCCAGCCGGTGAGCATCAGCAGATTGCCCACCCAGTCCCAGGGACGGAAGTACGCCAGGGTGTCGCGCGACAGCCCGAGCAGGATCTTGATGGGGTAAAGCGCTGCAATGACGAGATAGGCCGGATACAGCCGAGCCACGCGCTTGACAAGGAAATCGGCGTAGTGACGCCAGGGTGAGGCCACGAAGGCGTCGCGATAGACATAGGCCATCACGTAGCCGCTCAGCATGAAGAACAGGTCGACCGCGAGATAGCCGTGCGGCACGCGGTAGTAGGGCGCGGTGCCCGGACCGAGCAGCGGCACATTGCCGAAGTGATAGAGCACGATCAGCACCGCGGCGACCCCGCGCACACCGGTCAGCGATCGGATATCCGCGGGCATTCACACTCCATTCCGCGACGGGCCTGTTGCTATCCCATCATGCCTGACCTTGAAGACATAGAGACGTCGGCGCCGAACGCCGAGGACGTGGAGATGCACTGTGCTCCGCACCACCGCAAGGCCCGCCGCCGCATGTCACCACGGCGCTAGCTGCGCCCCTTGACGCGGAAGATCACCGGCACCGTGAAGCTGAGCGTCTCGTCGGCGATCAGCGGCGGAGGCGCCGGCACCGGATCGGACCGCTTGAGCATCATCAGCGCGGCCTGGTCGAAGGCCGGATCGCCCGAGCTCTTCACGACACTGCTGGACAGGATGTGGCCGGTGCGGTCGAGATCGAAGGCGACCACGATTTCAGCGGTCTTGCTGTCACGGTCTGCGGGATACTTCTTGTGACGGTCGAGATGGGCGACGAGCTGCTTCTGCCAGGTGGTGCGCACGCGCTGCTTGGCGTCGCCGATGCCCTGCGCCACCGTGGTCGACTGCTCGGACTCCTTGGCGGTCTCCGAGGTCGGCATCGCGGTCGCTTCCGTCGCCTCGGCCTCGGGGGACGGCACGGTCTTCGCGACCGGCGTTTCCGGATTGTCCTCGGCGGTCTTCCTGGCGCTGTCCGGCGACACCACGCGATCGGGATCCTCCGACTCCATCGGGGTATCCCTGGGCAGGTCGCTCTGCTTCTCGACCGCCTTCTGCTCGGGCTGGGCCGGCGAGGCGGCATTGGCTTCGCTTTCCGGCCCCGGCGGCGCATCGGTTTGTTCGGCGCGCGGCGCCGCAAGCTCCAGCCCGATCTCGAGGCCCGGCGCACCGAGCTGGGCGTCGGCCTCCGCCGGCGTGCGATCGATGATGGCGAACGCGACGCCGCCGAGATGCAGCCCGAGCGCGATCGCCGCCGCGATCATCCAGAGGCGGCGGGACGGCTGGTGCGGCAGGTCGTGGTCGAGAAGCACCGACATCGTCGCGACCTTCAGTCCCCTACGGCTTCGGCGCGGCAGCCGGCGCATCCGCCGCCGGCTGCGGCACGCCCTCCGGCACGCCTTCGAGCGCCACCAGCGCCACCTTGAGGTAGCCGCCGCCGCGCAGCACCTCCAGCACGTCCATCATGCCGCCATAAGGCACGGCGCGGTCGGCGCGCAGGAAGATGCGGCGGTCCTTGCCGCCGGCGCCATCGAGCGTCTTGACGAGATCGACACGCCGCACCGGCGTCTCGCCGACCACCACCGCGAGGTCGGACTTGATGGTGACATAGGTCGGCTTGTCCGGCTTCTTCTGCGGCTGCGCCGTCGACGACGGCAGGTCGACCGGCACGTCCACGGTGGACAGCGGCGCCGCCACCATGAAGATGATCAGCAGAACAAGGATGACGTCGATGAACGGCGTGACGTTGATCTCATGGGTCTCGCCGAAATCGTCGCCGTCGTCGACATCGCTGAAGGTCACGCCCATGCCGCGTCTCCGTCATTCCGCGGCGGCGCGCGTCGGCGCACCGCCATGGGCGCGGTCGAGATCGCGCGACAACAGCCGCCCGGCGGCGCCAGAGGCACGGCTGACCAGCTCCAGGTAGCCCTTCGTGACGCGGGCGAAGTGATTGTAGATGATCACCGCCGGAATGGCCGCGACAAGGCCGATGGCGGTGGCGAGCAGCGCCTCGGCGATGCCGGGCGCGACCACCGCGAGGTTGGTGGTCTGCGCCTTCGAGATGCCGATGAAGCTGTTCATGATGCCCCACACCGTGCCGAACAGGCCGACGAACGGCGAGGTCGCGCCGATGGTGGCGAGCAGGCCCATGCCGAGCCGCATGCGGCGGGCCTCGGCGCGGGTGATCTCGGCAAAGCTCGACGCCGCGCGTTCCTTGATGCCGCTGTCGCTGGAGATGCCGGCCGACAGCCGCGCCTCCTTGAGCGCGGTGGCAAGAAAGCTCGAGAGAATGCTGGGCGCCGCTCCCAGCGCGACACGCGCCTCGGCGATCGAGCGCGATTCGGCGACCGCCGCGAGCGCGCCGTTGAGACGGCGCTGGGCGAGGAACAGCTCGATGAACTTGGCGATCGCGACGGTCCAGGTCACCAGCGAGGCGAAGGCGAGGCCGACCATCACCGCCTTCACGATAATGTCAGCCGACATGAACATCGACCACGGCGACAGCTCGTGCGGGACCTGGAGGCCGCCGCGCGACGAACGGCCGCTGCCGTCCGTGACGCCGAGCGCGGCCGGGGCCGGCGCGGACGTCGCGCCTGTCGCCGCAGGCACCGGCGCTTCCACGACGGCCGTCGCCGCGGCCGGAGGCGACGTGCCCGCGGCGGGCTGCTGCGCGGCCACCGGCACGGCCCAGAGCAGGGCGGCGGCGAAGGCAACGGCGACAACGGCAGGGAACGATGGCTTGCTCATACTTCGGCCCAGATGCGGATCAGGTTGTGATAGATGCCGGTCAATTTGACCGTTTCGGGGTCATCGCGCCCCAGTCGCTCGACCAGCGCCTGGATTGCGGTGTCGAGATCGAAGATCAGGCTGCGAGCGTGGGCATCGCGTACCATGCTCTGCAGCCAGAAGAAAGACGCGACGCGGGTCCCCCGGGTGACCGGCGTCACCATATGTAGGCTCGACGCCGGATAGAGCACCAGATGTCCGGCCGGCAGCTTGATCTCATGCGAACCGTAGAGGTCTTCTATGACCAGTTCGCCGCCGTCATAGTCTTCGGGTTCCGACAGGAACAGCGTCACCGACAGATCGGTGCGAATGCGCAGGCCGGTGAGCCGATCGCCGCGCACGGCATTGTCGACATGAATGCCGAAATGGTGGCCGTCGGAGGCCGCGTAACGATTGAACAGCGGCGGGAAGATGTGCAGCGGGATCGCCGCCGAGATGAACAGCGGGCTCGCGGTCAGCGCGCTCAGCACGCGCTGGCCGAGCGCGCGTGCCAGCTCGCTGTCGGGCGGCAGCTGCTCATTGCTCTTGACCATCGCCGACTGCGCCCCGGCGGTGGAGCGGCCGTCCTCCCAGTGCGCGGCATCCATGATGCGGCGGAAGTCGGCGACCTCGGCCTTGCTCAGCACGTCGGGAACACAGATCAGCATCGCACTCCTCAATGGCCGAAGCCCGGCTCCGGAGAGGCCCGGGCCGGACTGGCCGTCATCGTCAGCTTGCGGCGGCGGGCGGCAGCGGCCGCACCGGCCGCTCAGAACTTGGCGTTCAGCACCAGACCAGCGACGCGCCCCGGCGCGACGAACACGAACGGCGTCGCGCTCTGATAGAAGCCGTCGTAGTAGAGCTTGTTGAAGATGTTGTTCACGAAGATCTTCGCCGTCAGGTTCGCCGTCACCTTCTTCTCGACGAAGGCGTCGAACCGCCAATAGCTCGGCAGCTGCGTGCCCGCATTGGCCGCTAGCAGCGAACCGCCATAGATCTTCGAGCGATAAGTCGCCTGGCCGCCGACCTCCCAGCCGTCATCGAACTGGTACTTGGTCAGGATGTTGAACGACTGGTGCGCGATGTTGGCGAGCTGCAATCCGACGTTGGTGGTGTAACCGGACGCCGCGGAGGGCGCCACATTCGACGCCGTGACCTTCGACTGCATCAGCACGAGGCCGCCGAAGATGCTCCAGCGGTCGGTGATCTTGCCCGCCGCCTCGAGGTCGATGCCCTGGATGCGATAGGCCGCACCGGCCACGATGGTGTTCGGCGTGCCGTTGATCGTGCCGGATTCACGGGCATTGGTCTTCTCGGTCTGGAACAGCGCGCCGGTCAGCAGCAGACGCCTGTCGAACAGCTCCCACTTGGTGCCGACCTCGACGGCCTTGTTCTTCTCGGGACCGAAGATCTGGCGGGCGATCTGCGACGGGTTGAGGCTGATGCCGCCATAGTTGGTCGCCGTGCCGTCGAGCTCCGCGCCGACGGGATTCGCCGATGTCGCATACGCCGCATAGACGCTGGCGAACGGCAGCGGCTTCACGACAATGCCGGCATTGTAGTTGACGATACCGTTGTCGAGCGGCACCGCGCTGACGGTGTTGTTGCGCGCCGTGATGGCATAGTCGTCGTAGCGAACGCCACCGTTGAGAATGATGAAGTCACGGTAGTTGGCGGTGTCGATCGCGTAGACGCTGCGGGTGTCGACGGTCACGATCGACGGATTGCCGCTGACGGCCGCGGCACCGCTGAACGGCAGGTAGGTGTAGCCGGGATTGAAGATCGATGCGCCCGACAGGCTGCCCGAGCCGTTGAACACGCTGCCGTCGGTCGGAACGGTTTCCGACGCGAGGCCCGTGTAGGTATCGATCGAGACGCGCTCGCGGGAGAACTCGGCGCCCGTCACCGCGGTGTGCTTCCAGGGACCGGTGTCGAACTTGAACGTCGCATCGCTCTGGTTGGCGAGCGTCGTCGCCTCCTGATAGCGGCTCTGCGGGTTGGCCGTGAACGTCCACAGCAGCGGATTGGGATTGGCGGTCTTCGGGCTCTCCGGAATGGTGCCGATATAGTTCAGCACCGAACGCTCGGCCCGGAAGGCGCTGTGGAGCGTCACATTGTCGTTGACCTTGACCTCGCCGCTGATGGTGCCGATGTCCTGGATGGCTTTCTGGAAATCGCGATAGACGAAGCCATAGTAGGTGTTGCGCGGCACGCCGAATTCGGTCACCGGAGCGTTGCCGCCGGCATCGTGCCGATAGGGCACGCCGAAGTCCGGCAGCGAGCTGAGGTCGGTGTGCACATAGCTGCCGGTGATCTTCACGTTGTCGGTCGGCGTCCACTTGGTGGCGACAAATGCGCCCCAGCGGTTGTCGGTGGTGAGCGAACGGCCGGCGACGCCGGCATCCTGGAACAGGCCGCCGGCGCGCACCGACAGCGTCGGATTGATGACCTGGTTGACGTCGAGCGTCAGGCGCTTGCCAGAGTCGGTCGTGAACGCGCTTTCAGCATTGTAGAAATTGCGGTCGCCCGCCTGCTTGGTGACGACGTTGATGGCGCCGCCGGCGGTGCCGCGGCCGGCATAGGACGACGCCGGGCCGCGCAGGATCTCGACCTGCTCGGTGAAGAAGTTTTCGCGGATGCTGACCGCCGGATCGCGGATGCCGTCGACGAAGATGTCGTTGCGGGCGTCGAAACCGCGGATGAAGAAGCGATCGCCGAAGGCATTGCCGCCCTCGCCGGTGCCGAGGGTGACGCCGGCGGTCGAGCGGCCGATCTCCTTCAGCGAGGTCGCGTTCTTGTCCTCGAGCAGCTCCTTGGTGAGGACGGTGATGGTCTTCGGCGTGTTGATCAGCGGCTCGGTGAACTTGCTGGAGGCGACACGGGTGGCGAGGTACGGCGACGCGGCATTGGCGTAGGGATTGGCGTCGGGCGGCGCCAGACCGCCGGCATTCGGGAACGGCACCGGCGCGGCCGCGGCCTGCTGTTGCTGCTGGCGCGCGGCGCGGCGTAGCGCGTTGCGCGCACGGACCTGGTCGGCCGTGGGCCGCGACACCGGACGCGGCCGCGCCACCGGCGCGTCGACCGTCACCGCGGGAAGCTGCGACTGCTGCGCCTCGGCACCGGTGATCGAAGCCACCGCGATCAGGCCGGCGACCGCGCCGATCTTGCCGACCGCGACGGACTCCTCGCCCGTGCCCCCGACGACGATGTTCGCGCGCAGCGAGCGCGGCGCCTTCACACTGCTCATTTCGACTTGCCCCCAAGATGGTTCGCGACGGCCGCGCAGGCCGTGCGACCAAATAACTCAGGAGTGTCTGATAGCAGCGCGCGACTTCGGGGCAACCCGAATCGATCCAATCAGCGCGTCGAGGTGTTTGAATCGCTCCAGATCAAAACGATTCTAAATTGCAGTTTGAAATACTTCTAAACTGGAGCGATTCTAAATCACTCAGCGATCTCGCTCTCCGGCGGGCTCGGCGGCTTCATCAGCGAGAACAGCTCGTCGACGGTCTGCCGCGCGCTCTGGCGCACGCGCTCGGTGTTCTCCATGCCGGCGATGTTGATGCCGCGCACCACCGCATGCATTTCATCACGGAAATCCGTGAGGAACCGCAGTGGTTCGGTGGAATCGTTGGCGACGCGCGCGATCAGGCCGGCGATCAGCAGCTGGCAGGCGATCATGCGGCCGTTGAGTTCGTCCATGGAGCGCTCCGGGTTCGAGGGGCCGCGCCGCAGCGGCGCGGGCGCTCGATAGAGCATTTTGGCGGGAAGGCAAATCCTTCCCGGCCGGTCGCCGCGCCGGTCAGCCGAACTCCTGGCTGTCGTCCTGCAGCAGCAGTCCCGCATTGCCGCCAGCCGCCGCGGTGTTGATGGTGAGGGTCTGCTCGGTGGCAAGGCGGGCAAGGTAGTGCGGCCCGCCGGCCTTGGGCCCGGTGCCGGACAGGCCATGGCCGCCGAACGGCTGCACCCCCACCACCGCACCGATCATGTTGCGGTTGACGTAGACATTGCCGACCGGCAGGCGCGCGACGATGGCGGCGACCGTGTCGTCGATGCGCGAGTGGATGCCGAGCGTGAGGCCGTAGCCGGTCTTCTCGATGGCGGCGAGGATGTCGCCGAGCGCATCCGCACGATAGCGCACGACATGCAGGATCGGCCCGAACACCTCGGCATCGAGATCCGCCGGCGACGCCAGCTCGATGACATGCGGCGCGACGAACAGCCCCTGCTCCGGCGCCTCGCCCGCGAAATGCACGCGCGCCTGCGCCCGCATGCGCTGCAGATGCGCCGCAAGCCGCGACTTCGCCTCGGCATCGATCACCGGGCCGACCTGCGTCGCTGGATCGCGGGGATCGCCGACACGGAGTTCGCGGGCGGCGCCGACGATCATCTCGATCATGCGGTCAGCGACGTCGTCCTGCACGAACAGCACGCGCAGCGCCGAACAGCGCTGGCCGGCGGAGCGAAACGCCGAGGTCATCACGTCATCGGCGACCTGCTCGGGCAGCGCGGTGGCATCGACGATCATCGCATTGATGCCGCCGGTCTCGGCGATCAGCGGCACGATCGGGCCGTCCTTGGCGGCGAGGGTGCGGTTGATGGCGCGCGCCACCTCGGTCGAGCCGGTGAACACGACACCGGCAACCGCCGGATGCGCCACCAGCGCGGCGCCGATCGCGCCGTCGCCGATCACGAGCTGCAGCGCCGACCCGGGAATGCCGGCCTCGTGCAGCAGCCGCACGGCTTCGGTCGCGATCAACGGCGTCTGTTCGGCCGGCTTCGCCACCACCGCATTGCCGGCAACCAGCGCTGCGGCGACCTGGCCGAGAAAAATCGCGAGCGGGAAATTCCATGGCGAGATCGCGACGACCACGCCGCGGCCGCGCCAGCGCAGCACGTTGCTCTCGCCGGTCGGCCCTGGCAGCATCGCCTCCGTGCCGAATCGGCGGCTGCCCTCCGCCGCATAGTAGCGGCAGAAATCGACGGCCTCGCGCACCTCCGACACCGCATCGTCGAGCGTCTTGCCGCCTTCGTGCTGCAGCAGCGCGATGAAGCGCGCACGCCGCGCCTCGATGAGGTCGGCGGCGACCTTGAGCGCGGCGGCCCGCTGCGCCGCCGCGGCCGCCGCCCATGACGGAAAGCCGCGCACTGCCGCGGCGACGGCGCGCGCGGCGATCTCGGGCGTCGCATCGATCACGATGCCGACCTCGGTCACGCTGTCGATCGGGCTGACCATCGCGCGGCCCGTGCCTGCGACCGCGTGGCCGTCGATCCGCGACGCCGCCGTGGCCGGCGCGACCGCCTGCGCAACATCGGCGATGAGGCCGTCGAGCACCGCGCGCGCGCCGAAATCGACCCCGCGGGAATTGAGCCGCTGCGGCTGGAACAGATCGCGCGGCAGCGCCAGCCTGGGATGGCGGGCATGATCCGGCGCGGCGACGATATCGGCCGGCCGGCGCAGCAAGGTCGTCACCGGCACCGCCGGATCGGCGGCGACCGCGACGAACGAGGAATTGGCACCATTCTCCAGCAGCCGCCGCACCAGATAGGCGAGCAGATCGCGATGGCTGCCGACCGGCGCATAGGTGCGGCACGCCAGCTCCGGGTGATCCGCACGCAGCTGCGCATAGAGCGCGTCGCCCATGCCATGCAGGCGCTGGAACTCATAATCGCCGGCCCCGCCGGCGATCGCGAGCACGGATGCGACCGTGAGCGCATTGTGGGTGGCGAATTGCGGGAACAGCCGCGGCCGCAGTGCCAGCAGCTGGCGCGCACAGGCGATGTAGTTGAGGTCGGTCATCGCCTTGCGGGTGAACACCGGATAATCGTCAAGGCCGCGCTCCTGCGCACGCTTGATCTCGGTGTCCCAGTAGGCGCCCTTGACCAGGCGCACCATGAGACGGCGATCATGCGCCTGTGCCAGCGCATCGACATGGTCGATCACCGCGGCGGCGCGCTTCTGGTAGGCCTGGATCGCAAGGCCGAAACCATTCCAGCCGGCGAGCGCGGAATCGGCGAGCACCGCCGCGAACACCTCCAGCGACAGCTCCAGACGATCCGCTTCCTCGGCATCGACGGTGAGGTTGAGGTCGAACGCCCGCGCCTGCCGCGCCAGTTCGCACAGCAGCGGCACCAGTTCGCGCAGCACCCGCACCCGGCTCACCGCCTCGTAGCGCGGATGCAGCGCCGACAGCTTCACCGAAATGCCGGGCCGGCCGGGCAGCGCGGCATGGCCGGCGGCGCGGCCGATCGCGGCGATGGCGCCGGCATAGGCCTCGAAATAGCGCGCGGCATCGTCCGCGGTGCGCGCGCCCTCGCCCAGCATGTCGAAGGAGTAGCGGCCCGCCGGTCCGTGCTGCGGCGTCGCGTGGGCGAGCGCGGCCGCGATGGTCTCCCCGAGCACGAAATGATTACCGAGCAGCCGCATCGCTTGGCGTGTCGCGATCCGCACCGCGGGCAGCCCGATGCGCTTCGCCAGCCGCCCGACAATGCCGAATGGCGTATCGCCGGCGCCGATCAGGCGCGACGACAGTCCGAGCGCCCAGGCCGAAGCGTTGACGAGCAGCGCCTGCGACTTGACGTCGTGATGGGCGAAATCGCCCTGCCCGAGCTTGTCCTCGATGAAGCGATCGGCGGTCGGCGCATCCGGCACCCGCAGTAGCGCCTCCGCCAGCACCATCAGCGCGAGGCCCTCGCGAGTCGACAGCGCGAACTCGCGCAGCATGTCCTCGACCCCGCCGAGGCCGGCCGGCGCGGCGCGGATCGCCGTGATCAGCCGCGAGGCGGTGGCGTCGATCTCAGCCTCCCGCTCCGGCGCGAGGCGCGCGCCAGAGAGCAGCCCCGCCGCGATCGCGCGGTCGTCCAGCACCGGGTCGAAGGACGGAAGCAACAGCGGCATCGGCGTCTCCTCAGCTCCCGATAAAGGGTAAGCCGCCCTGCGCCTTATTTCGATAGACGATTTTATCACATTCCCTTAATTTATAAAATCAACACGGCATTTGTCAGTAAGATCAATGGACCTGCAGGAATGGAGCTGGACCCGACGGACCGAAAACTCCTGGCATTGCTGCAGGCCGATGGCCGAATCGCCAATGTCGACCTTGCCGAGCGGGTCGGGCTGTCGCCGCCTTCAGTCGGCGAGCGGCTCAAGCGGCTGCAGCGCGAAGGCTTCATCGAGGGGTTTGCCGCGCGGCTCAATCCGCAGCGGCTGGGCCTTGGCCTTCTGGTGTTCGTCGAGGTCCATCTCGACAAGACCACGCCCGACGTGTTCGCGCGCTTCACCAGGGCGGTGCAGGGCGCCCCCGAAGTGCTGGAATGCCATATGGTGGCGGGCGGCTTCGACTACCTGGTGAAAGCCCGCGTCGCCGACATGGGCGCGTATCGCCGGTTTCTCGGCGACACCCTGCTGGCGCTGCCGGGGGTGCGCGAGACCCGCACCTACGCGGTCATGGAGGAGGTCAAACGCGACGCCCCGCTGCCGGTCGTCTGACCTGCAAGGACGTTCCGCCGGCCATGCGGCCGACGCGCGTGCCTTTGCCGCGGCATTCGCGTATTGCTCCCGCTCCATAAAAGCTGAAGGCCGACCGAGGCGCGATGTTGGACAAGCCGAAGCCACAGAACCCAGCGACCGGGACGCCGGCCGCCGCGACGATGTCACGGCAGTCCACCCAGATCGCGCTGCTGGTGGCCAGCGCGTTCTTCATGGAAATGCTGGACGGCACGGTGATCGTCACCGCCCTGCCGGAAATGGCGCGTTCGTTCGGCGTGCATCCGGTGGACCTCACCCTCGGCATGACCGCCTACATGCTGACGCTGGCGGTGTTCATTCCGCTCAGCGGCTGGTTCGCTGACCGCTTCGGCAGCCGGCGAACCTTTGTCGCGGCGCTTGTGATCTTCACTGCCGCCTCGATCCTGTGCGGCTTCGCCCAGGGCGAGTGGAGCTTTACCGCCGCACGCATCGCCCAGGGCTTCGGCGGCTCGATGATGGTGCCGGTGGGGCGCCTCGCGGTGCTGCGCACCACGCCCAAGCAGCACCTGATCCGCGCCATCGCCTTCATCACCTGGCCGGGCCTGATCGCGCCGATCCTCGGCCCCGCCGTCGGCGGCTTCCTCACCACCTATGTGAGCTGGCGCTGGATCTTCTTTCTCAACATCCCGATCGGATTGATCGCGACCGTGCTGGCCTGGCGGCTGATTCCCGATGGCGGCGAACGACAGCGCCGGCCGCTCGATGCCGCCGGCTTCGTCATCGGCGCCATCGCCTGCCTCGCCTTCGCCTATGGCATCAACCTGTTCGGCAATGTCGAGGTGCCGGTCGCCCTCGCCAGCAGTCTCGTCGCCATCGGCATGGTGTTCGGCGTCGTCACCTACCGCCATTCCCTGCGCCATCCGACACCGCTGCTCGACCTCTCGGCGCTGCGCATCCAGACCTATGCGATGAGCGTCGGCGGCGGCTCGCTGATGCGCGCGATGATCGGCACCGCGCCGTTCCTGCTGCCGCTGATGTTCCAGATCGGCTTCGGGCTCGGCGCGTTCGAGGCCGGGCTGCTGGTGCTCGCGGTGTTCGTCGGCAATCTCGGCATCAAGCCGCTGACGACGCCAATCCTGCGCGCATTCGGCTTCCGCCCGGTGCTGCTCGGCAACGGCGTGCTGATGGCGCTGACGCTGGTCGGTTGCGCCTTCCTCACCCCCGAGACGCCGCGCGTGCTGCTGCTTGCGCTTCTCGTGATCAGCGGCGCCTGCCGCTCGATGCAGTTCACCGCGATCGCCACCATCGCCTTCGCCGACGTGCCGCAGGACCGCATGAGCGGCGCCAACACCTTCTTCAGCCTGATGTTCCAGCTCAGCCTCGGCATGAGCGTCGCGATCGGCGCGCTCTGCCTTAAGCTCGCATCACTGCTGCTCGGCCATCCGTCCGGCTCGCTGACGCTGGCCGACTTCAAGGTCGCGTTCCTGCTCACCG
Organism: Bradyrhizobium sp. 2TAF24; assembly: GCF_052115025.1. Lineage (NCBI taxonomy): Bacteria > Pseudomonadati > Pseudomonadota > Alphaproteobacteria > Hyphomicrobiales > Nitrobacteraceae > Bradyrhizobium > Bradyrhizobium sp. 2TAF24. Next base: position 82,170 of record NZ_JBFRFW010000024.1, read on the forward strand.
CGGTGCTGGTGATCATCAGTCTCTACGACAGCGTGCGGCTGCCGAAGGATGCCGGCGCGGCGGTCAGCCGCAAGAGCTAGGCCTTGCGCCGGGCCGCATTGGCGGCGAGCACGAGATCGCGAATGGCATCGCGCACGGCGCAGACGGCGACATCGCGCGCGCTGCGCTCATGCCAGACGATGCCGCCGTCGAAATCCGGCAGCTCAAATGGCAGGCTGAACGGCGCCACCGCGGGATTTGCCGCCACGAGATCGGCCGGCACGATGCCGAGCAGGTCGCTCTGCGCGACCAGTCCGGGCACCAGCATGTGGCTCGGCACCACGAGGCCCGCCTCGCGGACAACGCCCTGCTGCCGCAGCACGAGGTCGATCGGCGACGGCAATTGGCCATCGGTCGCCACGATGACATGGCGAAAGGCAGTGAAACGTTCGCGCGACGGCCGCCGGCCGATTCCGTGACCGGGGCGCGCAACGCCGACGAACCCGGAGCGACGCAGCTTGAGCGCATGCAGCCGCGCCGGCAGCGGCTCGAGCGGCGCGACCAGCAGATCGCAATCGCCATCGACAATGCTCTGCAGCGCCGCCGCTGCTCCGGGCCATGGCTTGGCGTGCAGTGCGAGCCGCGGCGCATGCTGCCCCAGCCACTGCCACAACGCCGGCAGCAGACCCGCAAGCGCGTAGTCGCCCGAGATCAGTGTCACCGTCTGGCTGATCTCCGCGAGCGGCTGCGGCACGAGGCCGACCACCATCTCGACGTCGGCCAGCAGCTGGTTCAGCGGGTCGATCAGCCGCTCCGCCCGCGGCGACAGCACGAAACGGTTGCCACGGCGCACCAGCAGGGGATCGCCGAGCAGACGGCGCAGCCGGTCGAGCCCGTTGCTGAGCGCCGGCTGCGACAAACCGACGCGCTGCGCCGCCTTGGTGACATTGCGCTCCGCCAGCAGCGCCTGCAGCACCACCAGCAGGTTGAGATCGATCGACCGCAAATTCATCACAACGATATCCAGCTATACAAACTATCGATTAGATCAATACTCCTGATTTCGCTAGAGCAGCACGGTCGATCCCCCGCGGGTCGCGGCGCGCCGCCCCGCCAAGAGCCAGCCATGCCTTTGATCCGATCCATCCCGTACGGCGCGGCGGTCGCGCTCGCCGCGGCTTGCCTTGCCGGCTGCGCCCACAAGGCAGCCAATGAACGCGTTACCGGCGATTGCGCGATCGCGCTCGTCGGCAAGTGCAGCTCCAAGCAGGTGACGACCGACCTGACGAGCGCGGAGCAGGCGCAGCTCGCGCCGCTGCAGACCCGCCGCTTCGGCCTCGCTCCGGCTCAGGCGCTGTCCGCGGCGCAGGCGGCGCTGAAGGCCGACGGCTATGAACAGGTGTCGGCGAACGCCGCCGCCGGCCTCGTGCAGGGCGAGAAGAACCGCTCGCTGTCGTCGCAGGGCGCGAAGCTCGTGCGCGCGGTACTCAACGCCAAGCTGCCGATGCTGCGCGGCAAGCCGGACCACGAGACCACCCGCGCCCTCGTCACCGTGCAGCCGCAGGGCGGTGCCGTGACGGTCCATGTCGAGTTCGTGGTCACGGTGTGGGACAGCAAGGGCGACGCCAAGACCCGCATGGCGACCGAGCCCGCGGCCTACAACAGCTTCTTCGCCAGGATCAGCGGCACACGATCGTGAGCCCGGCGCCACGTCCCCTCGCGATGCTGCGCATCATCGCGCGCGGCGCGATGACGGCCGGGCGCGTGCCGGCCATCTGGTCCTTGCTCTGTCGATGGGCCGCGAAGCGATGGACAGGCCGCGATCCGGCTCCGCCGCATGCGCAGGCCGAAGCCGCCGTGGTTCGTGCCGGCACGATCGGCGTCCGGCGCCGGCTGTCACCGGCGTCGACGGGCAAGGTCGTGCGCGGACGACGCTGGTCGCGCCCCAAAAGAAAGCCGGGGCGGCCTTGCGGCCGTCCCGGCGGAAGCCTTCATCCGGCGACGCTTACGCCTTCATCGCGGCCTTCACGGCCTCCGCGGTGATCGGCAGCGCGCGCACGCGTGCGCCGACGGCATTGAACACCGCGTTGCCGATGGCGGGGGCGATCACCGTGACGGCGGGCTCGCCGACACCGGTGGCGCCTTCGCCATTGGCGATGATGTTGACCTCGACCTCCGGCACCTGGCTCATGCGCAGCGGCGTGTAGCCATCGAAGTTGGTCTGCTCGATGCCGCCATCCTTCATCGTGGCCTTCTCATAGAGCGCCAGCGACAGCCCCCACAACGCCGCGCCCGACACCTGGGCACGGATGCCGTCGGGATTGACCGCGGTACCGACGTCGGTGGCGACCGTGAGCTTCTTCACCTTGATCGCACCGTCGGAGCCGACGGCAACATGGGCGACGCACGCCGTCCAGCTCGCGGTCTTGCGCTCCTGCGACGACACGCAGGCGACGCCCATGCCCTCGCCCTTCGGCAACGGCTTGGTGCCGTAACCGGCAAGGCCCATGGCGGCGAGCAGGGTGTTGCGCAGGCGTTGCGCGCCACCATTGTTGTCGCCCTGGCCGTCGAGCATGGCAATGCGGAACATGGCCGGATCCTTGCCGGCCGCATGGGCCAGCTCGTCGACCATGCTTTCCACCGCCCAGAACGTCCAGCCCGGCGCCACCGAGCGCAACTGGCCCGACGGAGTCGCGTTCTGCGCCAGCTCGTTGATGATGGCGCGGACGTTGTGGTTGGGCACGGTGTAGAAGTGGTCGGCGCCGTTGACGGTGAAGCCGTCGAGCCCGCCCTTCTTGTCGACCGACGGCGTGAGGAAGTCGGGAATGCCCCACCGCTTGGTCGGCCACGCACTGACCACGTCATGGTTCATGGCGACGAGCTTGCCGTCGCCATCGAGGCCGGCCTTGATCTTCTGGTAGGTGAGCGGGCGCGAGAAATCCATCGTCATGTCGTCTTCGCGCGCGTAGATCACCTTGACCGGCTTGCCGACGGCCTTCGCGGCGATGATCGCCGGCACCATCATGTCGGCGTCGAGCCTGCGGCCGAAGCCACCGCCGAGCCACGTCTGGTGCATCACCACGTATTTCGGATCGACACCCACCGCCGCGGCCGCGATCGCCCCGGAGCGGGTGGCGAACTGGTTGCCGGAATAGAGGTGCCAGATATCGCCCTGCAGCTGCGCCGTGGCGTTCATCGGCTCCATCGGCGCATGGATGTTGATGTTGGTGGTGTACTCGGCCTCCAGCACCTTGGCCGCGGAGTCGAGCGCCGCCTTGGTGTCGCCGTTCTTGACGAAGAACAGGCCGGAGTCGTCGAGGCCCTGCAGACGCTTGGCCTCGGCGAGCAGCGATGCGCTGGAGACCTTGGCGTTCGGGCCGTTGTCCCAGGTCACCTTCAGCGCTTCGGCGGCCTTGCGCGCCGCCTGGTAGGTGCTGGCGACCGCCACCACCCAGCCGGTGGTCGTGCCGGTCTTGTCGTCGACCGTCACCGCCTTGATGAAGCCCGGCACCTTCTTGGCCGCGCTGTCGTCGACCGCCGTCACCTTGGCGCCGTAGCGCACCGGCGGCAGCACCAGCTTGCCGTACACCATGCCCGGCAGGAAGGTGTCGATGCCGTACTTCGCCGTGCCGTTGGTCTTGGACGGAATGTCGAGCTGCGGCACCGACACGCCGATCATGGTGTACTGATCCGGTGACTTCAGCTTGATCGCCTTGAGCTGGTCGGGCGTGAAGGTCCTCGTCGCCTTGCCGCTCTTCACCACCTCGGCGAAGGTCATCGATTTCTTCGACTTGGGATGCGAGACGACGGAGTCACGCACGATCACTTCCGCTGCCGGCACGCCCATGAGACCGGCCGCGGCGTCGGCGAGCGCCATCCGTCCGGCGGCACCGGCCCGGCTCATGGCGTCGAAGTTCATCATGGTGCTCCAGCTGCCGCCCGTGATCTGGACGCCGAGCACCGGATCGTTGAACTTCGGATCGTTGGAGGCGAGCGCGACGCGCATGTCCTTCCAGCTCGCGCCGAGCTCCTCGGCGACGATCTGCGCCATGGTCGAGGCGATGTGCTGACCCATGTCGGCCTTGCCGCAGGTCACGGTGACGAGGCCATCGGGCGCGATCGCATACCACACGCTGGGCTCGAAGCTCGCGGGCGCGGCGACGGCGGCATGGCCGGTCACACCGGGAACGCCGGCATAGCCGAGCACGAGGCCGCTGGCGGCGGCGCCGACCAGGAAGGCGCGGCGGCTGAGATCGGTGTCCCCTTTGGGATTGGAGCCCTGCGAAGAGGGCAGTCGGACGTGCGTATTCATGTGCTCCTCCGATCGTTGCCCGTGTTCGACGCGGTGCGCATGTCGGACGCCGCGCGCATGATGGCCTTCTGGATCCGCGCGTAGGTCATGCAACGGCAGAGGTTGCCGTCCATGTGATCGACGACTTCCTCGCGTGTCGGGTTGGTGTTCTTGGCCAGCAGCGCCGCCGCCTGCATGATCTGGCCGGACTGGCAGTAGCCGCACTGCGGCACCTGCTCGGCAATCCACGCCTTCTGCAGCGGATGATCGCCCTTGGCGCTCAGACCCTCGATGGTGGTGATCTTCTTGCCGACGGCATCGCTCACGGCGGTCTGGCACGACCGCACCGCTTCGCCATTGACATGCACCGTGCATGCGCCGCACAGCCCCGCGCCGCAGCCGAACTTGGTTCCGGTCATTTGCAATTGTTCGCGGATGACCCAGAGCAGCGGCGTATCACTGGCCGCTTCGACGGACATGTTCCGTCCATTGATATTCAGAGTGGGCATCGATCTTCCCCTGCCGGTGCGTGACGTCGCTTACGGCGACATTTCGTTGAAGACGGGATTGAAGACGAGAGAGGGCCGACACCACCGGGCCGTGCCGGACGGCGGAGCATGATCCGGTTCCGCAGCGCTGGCAACGCCAATTGGAATCGTTCGAAACGAAAATCCACGTGCGTCCGCGCTTGTTGCGCCGCGATAGGCGCGCGCGGCCGATCACAACGGCTTGAACGGTCGACCATCATATGCGCCGCGCGCATGCCATGACGACGAACCAGTGGGCAACGCTGCGCCGACGGCGCACCGGTCTTGGTGCTATCCGCCCGATGCCGGCTGCGACGGCCCGCGGCTTCCGCGCGACGGAATGGTCATCGCGGCGATCCCGACGATCACGCAGACCAGCCCGATCCAGGCGGTGGCGGACGGCCGCTCACCAAGCAGGACGACACTGAGCACGACGCCGATCGGCACCCGCAGATAGGCCTGCGCCGTGGTGCCGACGGGACCAAGCGTCTGGATCAGGTGGAAATAGATCACGAAGGCCAGCGCGGTGGAGACGACGGCAAGGCCGAGCAGCGCGCCGACGGAGGTCGCCGAGGGCGACAGCGTCCAGGGATGGTCGAACAGCAGGCTCGCGGGCACCAGCACCGCCGCGCCGCAGATCATCGACCCCGCGGCCGGCACCATCGGATCCAGCCCGGAAAAATTGCGGCCGAAGATTGCCGCACCGCCGAAGCTGATGGCCGCGCAGACCAGCGCGAGCTGCGGCAGCACCTGCTGTCCGAGGCCGGACAGCGCGTTGAGGCCGACGATCAGACAGATGCCGGCGAGCCCGGCGGTGACGCCGAACAGCTGGCGCGGCGTCGGCGGATCGTGGCGCAGGAACACCAGCGCCAGCAGGAAGGTGAAGATCGGCGCGTTGGAGCTGAGGATGGTGGCGAGCCCGGCATCGACCTCGTGCTCCGCCCACGCGATCAGGGTGAAGGGCAGCACGCTGTTGAAGCACGCCTGGATGATGAAGCGGCGCCATACCGCGCCTTGGCGCGGCATGGCAATGCCGCGCAGGCGCAGGATGAGAAGCAGGATGCTGCCGGCGATCAGGGTGCGCGCCGCGATCAGCGTCACCGGCGGGATGGTCGCCACCCCCAGCTTGATGAAGATGTAGGAGCCCGCCCACACGGTGGCGAGCGCCAGCAGCAGCACCAGATTGGCCGCATAGCGGGATTTTGCCGGGGCACCGATCGCCATGGTCACGATTTCACATCTCTCTCTTTGTCGCCGATCGCGGCGATGATCGCAGCCCCCGGCCGCTCAAAGCTTCGTCCGCGGTCGAAGCATGGCCGCGTCGTCACCGGCCTTGCAGCAGATGGCCATAGGCATCCGGCACCACGACCGGAAACCCGAGGATGGCCGCCGACAGCGCCTTGCCGTAATTGTCGAGGCTGAGGCTGCGCGAGACCCCGCCGCCGAGCGCGCCCTCCGCCACGAAGTTGAGCGCGCCGAGATTGTCCACCTCATAGCGGGTGACCGGCCCCTTGATGGCGCCGCGATAGAACGCCTTGAACCGCTCCGCGGTGAGCTGCTGTTTCAGCAGCGGATAGAATTCCGTGCGATAGGCGATCACCGCGATGTTCGAGGTGTTGCCCTTGTCGCCGGAGCGCACATGCGCGATGCGTTCGAGATTCACCTGCATGGTTTGTTGCTCCGATGTCGATACGCCGGCGCTGCCGCGCCGTTCGGCGTGCACCCGGACCACTGCGATCCAGGCCGCCCCCCTCTCTCCTCATGGTGAGGAGCGGCCTCTCGGCCGCGTCTCGAACCATGAGGCCACTGCGGCAGAGGCCTCATCCTTTGAGACGCAGGCTGTGCGTGTTCCTCAAGATGAGGGACAACGTCCGTCATGACCCTGCCAGGAGCAATCCTCATCGGCACTAGCTCTCATACCAGGTGATCGCAGCCGGCACGCGCTCGCGCGGCACCAGGGTCGACCACACGCCGATGATCTCGCGGCTGCGGTCCTGGTGCGGCACGCGCTTGCCGGTCATGCCGACGCCGGACACCGCCATGCCGTCGACCTCGCGGCCGACCTTGAGCGCCTCGTCACGGCTGTTCGTGCGAGCCGCCACCCGCACCGCGACTTCGTAAGGCTCCGGCGCGTCCGCAGGCGTCGCCGCGCCATGGATGGCGTTGAGCCCGAGAAAATCGATCCGCAGGTCGGCGGCGTCGAGCCCGACAATGCGGAAACGCTCCTCGAGGATGCGCTTGGCGAGCTGCGCCCGGCGCAGCGCCCCCGGGCCGGCATAGAAGAACATGTCCTCGCCGATGAAACCTTCCATGCACCCCATGGACACCTTGAGGGTCGGCGTCCGCGGCTTGCCGCCGATGCCATGGACCCGAACCCGGTCGGGAGCGATCTCCTCGACCACCGCCGTGGCGAAATCGACCACCACGTCCGGGGTGATGTAGTTCGCCGGATCATGCACCTCGTAGAGCATCTGCTCGGCGACGGTGCGGCGGTCGATCACGCCGCCGGTGCCGGCGACCTTGCCGAGAACCGCGCTGCCGTCCGCCTCGACCTCGGCGATCGGAAATGCGAGATCCCACGGCGAGGGCACATCCTTGAACGGCGGGTCGGCGAAATAGCCGCCGGTCACCTGGGCGCCGCATTCCAGCAGATGGCCGATGCCGCTGCCCTGCCCGAGCCGCCCCCAATCGTCGGCGCGCCACTTATATGTGTGCATCAGCGGCGCCAGGAACAGCGAGGGGTCGGCGACGCGCCCGGTGACCACGATATCGGCACCGGCGTCGAGCGCGGCGACGATCGGCTCCGCCCCGAGATAGGCTTCGGCTGAGATGAGGCCGGTCGCGATGCTGCCGACCGGTGCGCCGGTCTCCAGGATCGGCGCTTCGAGGGTGCGCACGAGATCCGTGATCAGGCTGCCTGACACCGCGGCCACCTTCTTTCCTGCCGCGCCATGCTCGCGCAGCAGCGCCACGATGCGCTCGGCCGCGCCATCAGGATTGATCCAGCCCTGGTTGGTGACGATGCGCGTGCCGCGGCGCAGGCAGCCCGGCAGCACCGCGCGCATGCGGTCATCCAGATAGGTGTCGTAGCCGGGAAATGCGGGATCGCGGCGCTTGCGTACCTGGGCGGCCGACACCGTGGCTTCCGCCATGGTCTCGAAGCAGAGAAAATCAAGATCGCCCTGCTCGGCGTTCAGCCGGGCCGGTTCGATGCGATCACCCCACCAGGCAGAGCCCGCTCCCACTCTCACCCCCGGCACAGCATCCTCCGCACCTCGTCCGCTTTCGACTTGTGTTGCGCCGCAATCCGAAGAACAATCGGCCGCATGAAGCTAGTTCCGTTCGCCACCGTTGTCGCCCTCGCTCTGGCGCATGCCGCCCTGACGCCGGCGCGCGCCGGCGAATGGCCGCCCGCTCCGTTCACCCGCACGCTGTCGAACAACACCCCGCTCGTCTTCGGCATGAGCGTGGACGATGCCGCGACCGCGCTCGGCGCGCCGCTCAATTATGTCAACGGCCGCATCGGCAACGAAGTCTACGTCGCCGCGCGCAGTGGCGGCGGCTTCCTTCTGCGCGACGACAAATTGTTCCTTCAGTTCCGCAACGGCCGGCTCACCGGCTGGAAGGGCGACTGGGGCCACAACTGGATGTGGCAGTAGCCCGCCGGGCCGCCGCATCGCATACGTTCTCCAACAACACACCCTCCAGCATGGACCCCGACCATGGGACAGACCATTACGCTCAAGGCTTCTGACGGCTTCGAACTCGGCGCGTATCGCGCCGACCCCGCCACCCCGGCGAAGGCCGCTGTCGTGGTGATCCAGGAGATCTTCGGCGTCAACGACCACATCCGCACGGTGTGCGACCGCTTCACCGTGCAGGGCTACACCGCGATCGCACCGGCGATCTTCGACCGGGTCGAGCCGAACTTCCAGTCCGGCTACTCGCCCGAGGAAGTCGCGGTGGCGCGCAAGTTCGTCGCCAATCCGGACTTCGACGCCTTCCTGCGCGACACCCAGGCGGCGATCGACGCGGTGAAATCGATCGGCCCGGTCGGCGTCATCGGCTTCTGCCTCGGCGGCAGCATCGCCTTCGCGGCGGCGACGCGCCTTCACGGGATCACGGCGGCGATCGGCTATTACGGCGGTGCCATTACCCGTTTCGCCGACGAAACGCCGAAGGTGCCGACCATGCTGCACTATGGTGAGAAGGACCACGGCATTCCGCTGTCCGATGTCGAGACGGTGCGCGCCAAGCGCCCGGACGTCGAGATCTTCGTCTATCCCGGCGCCCAGCACGGCTTCAACTGCGACCAGCGCGCGAGCTACGACAAGCCGAGCGCCGACCTCGCCCGCCAGCGCAGCCTGGCGTTTTTTGCCAAGCATCTGCTCGGGTGAGGCAGCAGCAGCGTGTGACCCGTTTTCTCAGTTATGGTCGAACGTCACTTCTCTTGTCGTCGCCGGGCAGCGCGATCCATCTTTGACGGATCGCCAGGACTAAGGTCTCCCGGCGACCTCGATAAGGAGGGCACTGCGTCCCTAAACGAGTTGCGTTCTAATAAGGGAGCACGTCGGATATATCCGACTTGCGGGACAAGCCCGGCCACGACAGAGACAAGCGATAGAGCCGGACATGATCACGCCAACGCAGGCACCTCGGCCTCACGTATGAACCTTCCTCACCCGGCAGCCGCGCACTCTATATAGAGGCAGCACCATATAGAGGCAGCTCCTGGATTGAGGGGCGGAGAGAGCAGGCGTTCGCCTAGAACCAGCGCTCGCCGACGACGACGGTGTCGCCCGGGCGCATGATGGTGCCGAGCGGCACGGTGGCGCGGACGGCGCCGTTGCGGTCGGTGCGGGTGAGATCGACCGAGGCCTTCTGCGCCCGCGGCGAGAAGCCGCCGGCGATCGCC